>LJCR01002720.1 GCA_001399705.1 Kouleothrix aurantiaca | reverse complement strand
AAGTATAGCCACGCAGCCAGCCTAGCGCAAATGTTCGCTGTAGAAGTATATCCACAGATTACGCAGATTGCACAGAATTTTCTACGCACTACGAACTACGCTCTTTTTGGTGCGTAGCTCGTAGTGCGTATTGTAGAAAGGAGCCTAGCTATGTGTGCTGCCGTCGGGCATGGTCGCGGCAGTAAAGGTGCCCGAAAGCACCGCGCCGCTCAGGTCTGCGCCGCTAAAGTCGGCGTCGGTGAAATCGCCCAGCAGCAGCGCGCCGCTCAGGTCGGCTCCATTGAATGTAGCGCCAGTGAAATCGCCGGAGAACGTTTGGCCTGTGTAATTCTCGTTTGAGAAATCAAAATCAATGAAATTTCCGCTGATAGCCATAAGAAATCTCCTACGTTGTAAAGTGTTGACTAGCTAGCTGTAGGAATGCGCATAGTTTCGAAAATCAGAATGGTGAAGGAAGGAAAGCGAAGGAAGAGAGTGGTTATTACTAATTCCACTTATCGGTGACGCCTAAGCCACGACTTGATGCAGGTTGCATCATCGAAGGTGCCGCTCAGATCAGCGCCTGTCAGATCAGCATCACAGAATTTGGCTTCTGTGAAGTCTCCACTAAGCGTTGCGCCGCTCAGGTCCGCGCCTGTGAAATTAGCTCCCGTAAAGTCGCCGCTCAGAACATCGCCAGCAAGAGGCTTATGGGAAAAGTCGCCGTCGATGTACTTGTCCTTCCAGACTTTTCCGCCCACTCGTAATCACCTCCTTACGTAAGCGCATCCTACGTAAGAAGAGCGATACTACACTATGGCAGGGAAACGATTGATAAATAGATCTAAATATATATAATTATGTAGTATGAATAAAAAATGCGTTTGCTGCACTAATTC
>LJCR01000271.1 GCA_001399705.1 Kouleothrix aurantiaca | reverse complement strand
GCGATCCACGTTGTAAGGGGCCGCATAGCCGACAAACGGCCCAATCGGTGGCTGTGGGATCGGGGGTGGGGGCGGCGGTCCCAAGCGCACCAGGAGCATGACCAGCAGCACCGCGATCACGGTGTTGCCTCCAGCAGGGGCGGCGCGACTTGGCGCGTCACGAGCACCGCAGAGACCGGCGCGCCAAAGCGGATGAGCGTCCGGTAGCAGAGTGCCGCGCTGTCCCAGGTGCGACAGGCGACCGGATGCCAGCCGTATTCCCCGGTGTTAATCCAGATGATATAGACCCGCCGTCCCACTACCACCACAGCCACCACTCCACCAGCGCCCTACTATCTGTGACCCCTCAACGTGGATGGCATACGATTCTGCGCTTCTTGCTGAGCGCGCTCATCCACAACGGGCTGAACCGTGACGTGATGCTCCTCATGGCGCAAATTGCGCCACGTTTTGAGCACGTCCGCATACGCGAGGTTCAGCAGGGAAAAGAAGGCATACAGCCCGAACCCGCTCATACCGAGCAGATAGACAATCACCACGCCAATCCACAGCACCTGGTAGAATGGCAGAAAAAACACCTGCCCCATGTGTGCCTCCCACGCCGCAGAACGTTATGGCCTTACGTCGATATCGGTTTGCACATTGTTGATGATCACCGGCACCTTGGCCTTCGCGACCGTCTCCGAGTTCACCTTCGCGCCGATCTCCGTGAACCATCGGCGCGCTCGCACGGGATCGGGATCAAAGCCTTGCTCGAGCTGCACCACAATGCGCGGCGGAGGACCGTTGCCGGTACGATCCTCCGTGACCACAAACTGGGTAATTGAAAAACCAAGCCGTGTCGCGAGTTCAATGAGCCCATGCTCGAATTCCGTGATACGATTGGGATCGGCGAGGTGTGACATATCATCATCGTCGGCATAGGGCATGGCATAGGTCAAAGCACCGTTATCGATCATCCGGACGGCTCCTTTCTGACCGCGTTCCTTACGCGGAAAGTTTTTGTGTCATTCCTGTGTTCGGTTGCTGGTCCAGTCCCTCGAACTCCCAGGGCTCCGCGCCATAAATCGCGGTGACCAAGGCACATGCGGACTGACCACCCGTAACGGTGGCCACAGCGGTCAAATGCCCATAGACCAAGCCCTTTGCACCCGGATCGCCGCCCCGATTACGCACGAGATCTTCCAGCGAGTACCGGATGTCCCGAATCACCGCTTTATCCACGGCGGCGGGCTTGCGATCCATGCTGTGCATGTGGTGCTCCACCATGAGCCCATGGCCGGCATCCAGGAACACCCAGCCAATCCCCGCGCCAATGACCTCGCCGGCCTGGTCGCTGCGTGCTTCGGATTGCACCACATACAGGCGATCCCCCCAGGTAAAGGGAAAGCTGACCGCGTCCGGAGCAACGGGGGTGACCGCCCATCCCGCTGGTACCACTGACGAGAGGCGGATCAGATTGGTGTTGTGCACCCCTGCGGCGGTCAGCGCCTGATCAAACGCGCTGATGGGGGTGCGGCCGCTGCCGATACTGGAGACCACTTGGATCGTGCGATCGGGCACAGACTTCCTCCCACGGAGACGCGGCTCCCTTTACAGAACAGCCATTCTGTGGTGAGTATACACTAGAATTGGGGTGAAATGCAAAATATTGGGTGTATATCCCTATTGACAGAGGGCAGTACCATAAAGCATCCGCGCTTGCAGAAGGAGGAACTATGGCACCGCCCCGCTCACTCACCGTCGACGAACGGCGGGTGATTCTGGAACAGCGGCTTCAGGGGTATGTAAAAGATGGGTATCGGGTGCTCAGCCAAGCTGATACCACCGCCCAACTGATGAAACCCAAACGGTTTAACTTTATCCTCGCGCTGATTCTGCTCTGTCTTGGCGGCTTTCCCTTGATCATCTACATTTTTTGGTATCTCGCCGCCAAAGACACCACCCTGTATCTCACGGTGGAAGTGGATGGGAAAGTCCGCGTGCAATAGTCATTGCAACAGTTACAATCGCAAAAAAACGCGCCGATCTCACTTCTGAGATCGGCGCGTTTTTTGAACGGTGCGCGGTTATTCGTCCGGTTCAAAGGGCGTGAGGTGCTGCGGGTTCTGCAGGACGGTCGTGACGCCAAACTGATTGCGCGCATCCTGGCTGGTCTGCCGATATGCGTCAAGCTCGGCCGCCCGCTCTGCCAGCCGATTCCGCCGGACAGCGGGCGGTGGCGGTGGGGGGATGCCATCGTCTGCGAGCACATCGTCAGGATCAGGAAACCGCAGCCGGCCGCGCGGATCCTGCTGAAATCCCTGGTAGCTCCGAAATCCCATCGCCGCCAGGAGCATCAACAAGATGACCATCATGAGGATCCCCAGAGCGAACCAATCCATATGCATCTCCTTAGTCCCAGCGATCCAGCAGGTAGTCCGATGCGATCCCGTTGGTATCGACAACCCGCAGGGTCAACGGATTCCATGTATTCTTGCCGGCGTGCAGATAATAGCCGCACGCCGTGGCTTCGTCGGCACCGCTCAGCACCTGGGTTTTGGAATAGGCTTCAATCGTTGCCCGAATCGGCCGATACACCGAGCGCAGCAGGCTGGGATACAGGGTGAGTCCAACTCGCTCCGCATTGCTGTCCTGGGCGCCATGGATCAGGAAAAAGACCCCGTTGCCGTGGTTTGGCGCTTCGGCCGGTGTGCTCCAGAGATTTGGCTGAAGACACACACCCGTGATCGTATGCCACTGGCGCGGCGCAAGCCCCCATTGAGATGGGTCGCTGCCATTGATATAGGTGTACCAACTCACCGCATTGCTCCATTGAAAGATGAGCGGCGCGTTCGGATCCACAGCGGTCAGCAAGGCCGCAAAGGGCAGGGATTGAGGTGGAAGATAGCATTGGATGGAAGTCGCCGTCGGCAGCACCTCGTCCCGAAATTTCCGGAAGGTCATGGAAATGGGCGCGAGTGGGCGCGCATCCACATACTCGCGATCCCGTCGCGTCCGCTGCGCTTGTTTCGTTTCCACCCCCCCAAACACGCCACCTGCCCCTACAGCAGGCGGCGCAGCGGGAAGCTGCCGCCACAGCAGTGTCAGGTCCTCAATGCGGGCATAGCGGCGCGCAAAGGCCGCTTCGATACCTGTCTCGGCAACCAGGCGCTCAGCCACGGCGACATTGCCGGCACTGGGAGCGGCTTGCGGGCGCTGATACGAGGCTGGATCGAGCTTGCGTTCAAATGCGTGCTGTGCCACTTCCAGAGGTATGCCATCCTTGAGGTCTGACAAAAACCCACCAAGCGCAGTCGTCGCGATGTGGGCAAAACCCGAGGGAGCTGTTGCCACCGCACGCCACAGAATGCCTTGAATCTGACGCGGATCATCCACCTGGTGAATCGTGCGGAGAATGCCGATCAACCACTCAGCCATGGCAAGTGATGCTTCGCTGTTCGGGAATTGTTCTGCCTTGATAATGCGAATGACAAGCGCCAGATCCCGCACGTCCACCTCCGCCACGGCGCGCGCGATTAGCGCAAATTCCTGCCGCCGCATCGCCATCGCTTGCGCTGCGGACACCGCTGGATGATCCCAGACCAGAGACGCCGGCGGGACAAGGCTGAAGTGCTGCCAGGTCGCGTCACCCGGATTGCCCCAGACCGCGTTTGCGGAATAGAACACGCCCGTGGGCAGACTTTTCCGAATCAGGCGACGGATCACCGTCACGGCGGGCTGATAGACCGGTGGCGTGTCTCGGATATCCCATATCGGCGTATCCCAGGTCCCATCTGCGGCAATCGTGATCAGGCTGCCATAAGTTTCAAAAAAGTCCCGGCAGGCGTGGCACCGATGCACCGGCTGGAGATCATCCGGAAGTGCCTGGAAGAAGACGGTATAGAACTGCTCGCCAACGCCACTGGTGTAGATCGGCTGCCCACTGCTCATGATGGAGGCGAATCGGGCTTGGAGTTTGGCAAGCCACGCCTGATACCCATAATCTGAGGGCGGGGAATGCATTCCAGCCGCACGAGTCGTCGTTCCTGTGTCCATAGATCCTCCACTCCATTCACCATTGTAACTGTTACAATGACCTTATTTCCGCCCGATCGCGCTGGGAGATCGGATGTTCAACCACCGAATCAGCAGGCGCTTTATTGCGCTTCGCATGATCGCTCCTTTCGCCGCAAGACCAAGCAATACCAGCGGAATGGGTTCTGTTGCACCCGACGCGTATCCACATGTCGCATGCGCCAGCGATGCTGCATGTGACGCCGGCGCAGTACCCCCGGCCGAGGCGTGCTATGTGCCCGGATCTGGGGTGGTCGACGCAGTAAGCAATGCATGGATGCGGCTCCCAATGACCGTCGCGAATTCATCATCCCGTGCGATACGATTGGCGATCCAATCAACCAGGACTGACTGGCAGATCCACGTAAGAAACAGATCGGCCTCATCGCTCTGCCCATCGACCGAGGCGTCCAACAATTGGCTCCAGAGGCGGCGCCCCATCGCAGGATCCATCGGGTCAGGGGCCAGGTCAGCGGGGGTACTCATAGTTCTCCTTGTGTGCGATAAATACCGACGGCGGTCGCAAACGCATTGGCTTGCCCTAAAATACGAATCAGCTCGCCGGTACAGAGCCGCCACGTGGCATAGCTTGTGGGCTTCCCCTGGGCGACTACCTCCAAAGCGAGCGTCCCGTTCGCAACATGGCGCCCGTACTCAATCCCCAGTTGGG
>LJCR01002719.1 GCA_001399705.1 Kouleothrix aurantiaca | reverse complement strand
ACAGGAGTATGGCGTTATTCGCACCTACCTCGAAACGCTGCTGGCGCTGCCCTGGAAAAAGCACAGCGACGACCAGCTCGACATTGCGCACGCCCAGCGCGTGCTCGACGAAGACCACTACGACCTTGAGCGCATCAAGGCGCGCATTCTGGAATACCTGGCCGTGCGGGCGCTGCGCCAGCAGCGCCTGGGCCTGACGGCTAACCCACGTGGCGCCATCCTGTGCTTTGTGGGGCCGCCGGGCGTGGGCAAAACCAGCCTGGGCCGCTCGATCGCCCGCGCCATGGGCCGCGAGTTCATTCGCCTTTCGCTGGGCGGCGTGCGCGACGAGGCCGAAATTCGCGGGCACCGCCGCACCTACATTGGCGCGCTGCCCGGCACGATCATCCAGACCATCCGGCGCGCAGGCGTGAACAACCCGGTGTTTATGCTCGACGAGATCGACAAGCTTGGCGCGGATTTTCGCGGCGACCCATCTTCCGCGCTGCTCGAAGTGCTCGACCCCGAGCAAAATAACTCCTTCCGCGACCACTACCTCGACGTGGCGTGGGACCTCGCGCCGGTGATGTTTATCGCCACCGCCAACACGCTGCAAACCATTCCGCCGCCGCTGCTCGACCGCATGGAGGTCATTCAGCTTTCGGGCTACACGCTGCGCGAAAAGCTCGAAATCGCCCGGCGCTACCTCTTGCCCGAGCAACTGCACGAGCACGCGCTCACCCCCGCCGACGCCGACATCACCGACGCGGCGCTGCAAGTGGCGATCGAGGAGTACACCCGCGAGGCGGGCGTGCGCAACCTCGAACGCGAGATCGCGGCGCTCTGCCGCAAAGTCGCGGTTGAAATCGCTTCGCGCACCGAAACACCATCCTCTACCTC
>LJCR01002718.1 GCA_001399705.1 Kouleothrix aurantiaca | reverse complement strand
GTAGTATACCGCGCTTTGGCGCCTGGCCGGCCAAGCCATCACACTGGTCAAAACCTCTTGACAATATTCTTACGTGAGTTTATCATATTAGTACACTTACTCGAAGCGAAAGAAACTGGAGGCTCCCCGATGCGGAGTATATCGGCCACGCAGGCAGCGGCAAATGGGCGGGTGGATCGGACGGCGCTGCGCACGAATCAGGCGTTTATTATCGCACTTCTGGCGGTGGCGTTTGTGGCCGCGCAGCCGTGGCTGGTGGCGTTTGTCTGCGCTGTGATGGCGCTCGGCACCGCGCTGCCGCAGGCGGCCTTGTTCCAGCGCATCTACCGCGATGTGCTGCGCCCGGCCGGCCTGCTCAAGCCGGACGTACACGAGGAAGACCCGGCCCCGCACCGCTTTGCGCAGGGCATGGGCGCGGCCGTGCTGCTGGCGGCCAGCGTGGCGCTGTTCGCCGGCGCGACGACGTTTGGCTGGGGGCTGGCGTTTGTGGTAATCGCGCTCGCGGCAGTGAACCTGTTCTTTGGCTTCTGCGCGGGCTGCTTTGTGTACTTTCAGCTGGCGCGCCTGCGCGGCTAGATCCGTACAAAAGCCACAGAGAACACGGAGGGCACCGAGTTTTAACCATCCTGCTCCGTGGACTCTGTGACCTCTGTGGCTCAATCTTGTTGTACTCAGCTGTGGTGCGGCAGCTTTCCCTGATAGAATGGAAACCCCGATGATTGAACGAATGCTGATTCTTGGCGGGCTGGCGCTGGCGATTGTGGCCGGCTGGGCGCTCGTGCGCGCGTGGCGCGCGTGGAAGCTGCGCGGGCTGGCGAACGACGCGCCGCTGGCGGAGGTCGCGCCGCTGGGCCGCCCGGCGATCGTCTCGTTCTCGAC
>LJCR01002717.1 GCA_001399705.1 Kouleothrix aurantiaca | reverse complement strand
GCAAATTCGCCGCGTGGCCTCAACCGCCAGCACCAACCGCGCGCCGGTCGCCGTGATCAGCGCCAGCCCAAGCTATGGCGCTGCGCCGCTGACCGTGAATTTTAGCGCGGCCGGCAGCAGCGACCCGGATGCCGACGCGCTGACCTACGAGTGGAGCTTTGGGGACAGCTCGGCGCACGCCACCGGTGTTCAGGTATCGCATCAGTATGCGAAGGGTACCTATATCGCCACGCTCACGGTGCGCGACACACACGGCGGCGTGGCAACTGCCACGCAGCGGATCGACTCGGGCAATACGCCACCTGTTGCGACGATCAGCGCGCCGGCGGCGGGTTTTCGCTTCCGTGTTGGCGAGCAGATCACCCTGCAGGGCAGCGCGACCGACCCCGAAGATGGCACGCTGCCGCCGGCGCGCCTGAGCTGGACGGTGCTGCTGCACCATAACACCCACACGCACCCCTACGCCGGCCCAAGCACGGGCAGCAGCCTCACGTTCACCGCGCCGCCGCCCGAAGACCTGGCCGCGACCACGACCAGCTATCTTGAAGTGCGGCTCACCGCCACCGATTCGCAGGGCCTCACCAGCGTGGTCACGCGCGAACTGCGGCCTGCGCTTGTCAATGTCACGTTCGATACGGTGCCAGGCGGGCGCACGCTGGTGGTCAACAACGTCACATTCACCGCGCCAAAAACTGTTGTGTCGTGGGAAAACTACGCGCTCACGATCGACTCGCCCGCGCAGCGCGACGACGCCGGGAACTGGGTAGTCGTCACCGGCTGGGCCGACGGGCCGGTGCCCGCCCCTGCGCGCCGCACGCTCCAAACGCCGGCGAACGCCACGACCTACACGGCGACCTTCGGGCCAGCGCGGGTGTGGTT
>LJCR01002716.1 GCA_001399705.1 Kouleothrix aurantiaca | reverse complement strand
GCGCGGCCAGCAGCGCGCCATCGCCGGTGAGAACAAGCGCGCCAGCTGCGCCGATCAGGCGCAAACGCCCCCAGCGCCCAGCCAGCTCGCGCAGCCGGGTTTCGGCCTCGGGCGGCACCGGGTAGCGCGCCAAGGCGTGCATCGCGGCAAGGAGCGCTTCAACATCCAGCCCGGCGGCAATGGCACTCCACAGCGAAAAAGGCGTGACGCGATAGGTATGCAGGTAGGTGGGGCTTTTCGCCAATTCGGCGAAAGGCGCAATGGCAGCGCGCGCCTCGGCGTAGCGCGGGTGCTGGGTTTCGAGCAGCAGCGTGCAATCGGCCTGGACGATCAGGGGCTGCGCTGGGTCGTAGCTGGTCATGCGCGTATTGTAGCGCGAATTTACGATTGACGGTTGAGACGACCGACCCTTCGACAAGCTCAGGGCAGATGAACGACCACCGACGAAAGCTCTGAACCACGGAGGCACGGAGGTTTTGCGGTTCGCATGTTGCAGGTTGCAGTTTTCTGCCACCTGCCGACCGCTGACTGCCAACGCCAACTGCCACCTGCCCGCCGCCAACTGCTTGATTCTGCGCACGCGAATGCGATACGCCCCGTCACCCTTTCACCCTTTCACCTTGTCATCTTCTCACCCTTTCACCCCTTCACGCACCTTCCCGCCGCGTCGTTTATAATCGCCCGCAACGCAAACGCCGCGAAAGAGGAAACAAATGACCGAACAGTTCCGCCCGGCCTACCATTTCACGCCGCCGCGCATGTGGATGAACGACCCAAACGGCCTGGTGTATGCGAACGGACAGTATCACATGTTCTACCAGCACCACCCGCACGCGACGGTGTGGGGGCCGATGCACTGGGGCCACGCCACCAGCCGCGA
>LJCR01002714.1 GCA_001399705.1 Kouleothrix aurantiaca | reverse complement strand
GCTTCCTTCGGATTTTCGTGCCTTGCTAATACCTTGGTATAATACGCTCGTCCTGAAAAAATGGAAGGAAACAGGTATGAGCGCCACCGTCGAAGCCGTCAGCCGCAGCGCGACGCACTCATTCAGCAAGCCCAGCGAGCCGAGCATCGAATTGTTGGAAGGGCTGGGCGTGGCGGGCGATGCGCACCTGGGCGTCACCGTGCAGCACCGCTCGCGCGTCGCCGCCGACCCCACGCAGCCGAACCTGCGGCAGGTGCATCTGATCCACGGCGAGCTGCACGACGAGCTGGGCGCGGCCGGGTTTCGCGTGCGGGCTGGCGATATGGGCGAAAATATTACGACCCGCGGGATCGACCTGCTGGGGCTGCCGCACGGCACGCGCCTCCATATTGGCGAGCAGGCCGTGGTAGAAGTCGATTGCGGTTTGCAGCTCCATATCCCTTCCTTCTCGATCCTTCTGTTTTGCTCCGCAGGGATTATACGCGATGAAGTGAGTCGTTGGGGTTTGCAGCTGCGTGCGAGGGCCTGTCTGGGCGGACCTGTGTGTCCGCCCACGCCGTTGTCGGGGACTATGCGCCGTATGTCGCCTGCGCGGCGAGCGGCAGCAGTCTACTCAAATCGAGTGGTGTCGCCTGCGCGGCGAGCGGCAGGGGCTCTGCCGCCCCTGCACCCGCACCAGGGACTGCGTCCCTGGACCCGCAAGGAGCGTGGCCGGCATGCGAATTGCAGGTCTGTCATGCCTCCGTTGTGCTCACCGCTGGCAACATTCGATATGAGCATGAACTACTTCAAACTGGTACAGCCGTATTCATTCGATGCCTGCTTTTTGGCACAACGGAGGCATGACACACGAAATTTGAATACGGCAACCACATCAAATT
>LJCR01002713.1 GCA_001399705.1 Kouleothrix aurantiaca | reverse complement strand
AACCATCCGCGCGCTTGGTGAGCAAGCCGCCACCGCCGACGCGCCGCCGCTGCCCAGCAACATCCAGAACGCCCTGATCGCCCGCTTCGACCGGCTGCCCCTGGCCGAGCGCTATATGCTCCAGATGGCGGCCGTGATCGGCCCGCAGTTCGACCGGCCCGTGCTCGATGGCATCGCCGGGGCGCAGGATGCCCTGGGCGGCGCGCTGGCCCGCCTGGCCGTGCGCGGCATTGTGCGCGCCATGCTCCAGAACTACCAGTCGCAGGAGGTTGTCAGCGGCGCGTCGACCATCACGCAGCAGCTGGTGCGCAACGTGCTGCTTCCGCCCGATCAGCGCACGGCGGTGTCGTTTGAGCGCAAGCTGCGCGAGGCAATTCTGGCCTTTAAGGTCTCGCAGAAATACAGCAAGGATCAGATCCTGGGCTTGTATCTCAACGAGGTCTACTATGGCGCGCAGGCCTATGGCGTCGAGGCGGCGGCGCAGACCTTTTTCGGCAAGCACGTGTGGGAGCTGAACCTGGCTGAAGCGACGCTGATTGCCGGCCTGCCGCAATCGCCCACGGTGCTCAACCCGCTCACCAACCTCGAAGGCGCAAAGGCGCGCCAGAAAATCACGCTGGGTCTGATGGTCAAGTTCGGCTACCTGACCGCCGCCGAGGCGCGCGCGGCCTATAGCGCCTCGCTGAACTTTGTACCGCAGCAGTCGAGCGTGGTTGCGCCGCACTTCGTCTTCTATGTGCGCCAGCTGCTTGAGCAGCGCTACGGCCCGGATGTGCTTTACCGAGGCGGTTTGCGCGTGGTGACTTCGCTCGACCTGCACTGGCAGACAGAGGCCGAACGCATCACGCGCGCGCGCGTGATGCGTTCGGCCTCGGTCTGCC
>LJCR01002712.1 GCA_001399705.1 Kouleothrix aurantiaca | reverse complement strand
CTGCGCACCCCGCTCACCACGATCGAAGGCTATATGGAAGGGCTGATCGACGGGGTGATCGCGCCGGAAGAGCATATCTTCGCGATGATCCAGCACGAGGCCGCGCGCCTGAAGTGGCTGATCGAGGAGATGGCGGTGCTGTCGCGCGCCGAGGCCGGGCAGCTGCGGGTGACGCCGCGCCCGCTGGCCCTGAGCAGCATTATTGCGCATGTGGTCGCACAGTTTCAGCCACAGTTCAGCGCCAAGGGCGTGGCGCTGCGCACCAGCCTGCCGCCCGACCTGCCCGAAATCGTGGCCGACCCCGACCGCCTCGAGCAGATCATGATTAACCTGGTGTCGAATGCGGTGCGCTACACGCCCGCTGGCGGGAGCGTGACGATCGCCGCTGGCGCGCACGATTTCTTTGTGCAGATCAGCGTGCGCGACACTGGCATGGGCATTACTGCCGATCATCTGCCGCATATTTTCGAGCGCTTCTACCGCGTCGATAAGTCGCGCGCGCGCCAGAGCGGCGGCACCGGCATTGGCCTGACGATCACGCGCCACCTAGTGTACGCGCAGGGCGGCGAGATCTGGGTGGAGAGCGCTGGCGCGGGCCAGGGGACTACATTTTATGTCACCTTGCCAGTGCACGACGCGGCGGCGGTTCCGGCGTACAGCGGGGCGTAAAAGGGCAGAACCGAGAACCAAGAACCAAGAACCTCGTCCTGAGTAGCGCGCAGCGCCTATCGAAGGGCGAGAACCACGGAACCACGGAACCGCAGAACCACGGAACCGCAGAACCGCAGAACCACGTCCTGAGTAGCGCACAGCGCGTATCGAAGGGCGAGAACCACGGAACCACGGAACCGCAGAACCACGGAACCGCAGAACCGCAGAAC
>LJCR01002715.1 GCA_001399705.1 Kouleothrix aurantiaca | reverse complement strand
CTACAGCGTCGATATCGCGCAGAAACACCTGGTTATGCCCACCACCGACCTCGGCACGCCGCTGATGGCCGAAATTGCCGTTCGCAGCGGCAGCCTTGCGGTGCGCAACAGCGCGGGCGAGATTACGGTTCAGCCGGGGCAGAAGGTGCAGATCGATACGAGCGGCATGCTGGGCGGCATTCAGCTGGCGCAGTGGAACCTGATTCGCGACGGCGATTTCGAGCAGTATATGGGCGGCGCGCCGGCCGACGGCATTCAAACCTGGGCCGTCCACGGTTTTATTTTCGACCAGACGGTCAGCGACGCCGAGAAGCAGGCTGCGAGCATGACGATGTATCGCTCGTGCCACCCAACCACACCCTCGGCCTTTCTCTGCCCGAAAGAGCAAACCGTGCTGCTGGCGCAGTTCGAACGGCAGGGCAACCAGAGCAAATCGTACAGCTATGGCATTGAACAAGTGCTCGATCTCGATGTTTCGGAATATCGCTCGATGCAATTCGTGATGTGGGCGCGTGTGATCAGCCAGAGCGTGCCAAACGCGGGCGTGACTAACAACGAGTGTCCGATCACGGTGCGCTTCACCTTCAAGCGCGAAAGCCCAAGCGACAAACCCGAGTTTCGCTTTCTCTGCCTGTATCGCACCAGCGAGCGCAAACCTATTCCAAACGGCGGCGAATACGTTTACCAGGCCGTCAGCAACCAGGCGCTGTGGTACCACATGGATTTCGACCTGCGCGACCCAAAATACGATTTGCTTCAGTCGGCGCGCTATATTGAAAGCGTGGCGATCTATGGCAACGGGCACGACTATATCTCGCAAGTGACCGATATTTCGCTGACCGCGCGCCAGCAGCGCTAGCAGGCGTGGCTATGCTCTACAC
>LJCR01002711.1 GCA_001399705.1 Kouleothrix aurantiaca | reverse complement strand
ATCCCATTGTTGTGGCTCCTCTGGCGCCGCTCCTGAAGCTTTGCCAGTGGAGGTGTCCCACTGGTGTTCAGGTGACGAACGCACGTGAATCCAGTTGGACCAATGGGCCTCGGTTGTTAAATGTGGGGCGAGAAAGGAATGTTCTGGCCTGGTAATTTATGATACGACCATGGTTTGAAAAAGTTGCGCACTCTTGCACGTCTAAATCGAAAGCTAGCAAGAGCGGCGGCGCTCGCTTTAGCCTTGACCTACACGCTATATTAGCGTGTGCCAGGTCAAGGCCGCCGCCGCGTCAAGAAACGTCTGAGCGGCTAGTGGAGGGGTCTTTTGGCGTCTCAGTGGTGGGCAGGATGTTTCCTACCCACGCTCAAACGTCAAAGCGGCAACACCGCTAAAAGCTTTCCGCAATCTTCTGGAACAGTGGGCTGTCTCTATCAAGCGTCCGGATGAGCTGAAACAGCATTTCATCGCCTTCCTCACTCTCGAACGTGATGGTCTCCATACTAGGATTGCCCTCCGCATCGTAAGATACTTTCCGAAACTCACGAAGGCGGACATCAACGGTGTAGCCTTTATATGTTGGTAGCTCCATAGATATCACCTCTATTCTGCGCCATTTTTGCAAGTCTTCGCTCGCTGGCACACCCTACCTGCCGGCACACGAGGTCAAGGATTGCCCCGCAGGGGCAACACGGCGCTTTTGACGGTCGCCTCGGCGCTGGAAGTGATTGAATACCTACCGTCAAAAGCGTCCTTGACCCGTGTGGCACCCTGAGAAAAAACAGCGAGCGACAGTCATCGAGGGATAGCGCCGTCATCTTGTGCGTTCCTGGTCATCGCCGCCTAGAGGTGTTATAAGAGCATTGGGCACCCGTATTCTCC
>LJCR01002710.1 GCA_001399705.1 Kouleothrix aurantiaca | reverse complement strand
ATATGCTGAAGGATGATTCCGAGCTGCGCAAGTACCCGTTTGTCGAAGCGCGGCCCGAGTTCGCCTCGACCGTGCAGCCGGGCGATTTGCTGGTGGCTGGACCGAACTTTGGCTGCGGCTCGTCGCGCGAGTATGCCCCGCTGGCGCTGCGCATGGTTGGCGTGGGCGCGATCATTGCGCCGCTGTTTGCGCGCATCTTCTATCGCAACGCGCTGAACCTCGGCATTCCCTGCTTCGAGGCTGACCTGACGGGCGGGCTGCATGACGGCCAGAACGTCGATTTCGACCTGACGAGTGGGCAACTGGTCGCTGACGGTCAGACCATCCAGCTGCCGCCGCCGCCGGCCTTCTTACAGGAAGTCTGGGCTGCTGGCGGGATTGTGCCGTTTTACAAGGCGCACGGTCGCTTTCCGGGTCAGGGGGCGTAGGTGGGAAACAAGGTGACACGATGACAAGGAGACAAGATGAAGGGGTGAAAGGGTGACAGGGTGAACATTCATCCAATCGTAGTTCGCCAATCGTCAATCGTAAATCTCCGCGCCCTTTGCGCTCTTTGCGGTAAAAAATCCCGTCATCTCTTGTCTCGCGCCCTTCGATACGCGCTCTGCGCTACTCAGGACGCTGTCCGTGTCTCGCGTCTCGTGTTTCGCGCTGAATGAGGTTCTGGCATGAACACACAGCTTGCCGCGATTGCCGACGTGCATGGCAACACATGGGCGCTTGACGCCGTGCTGGCCGATATTGCGCGGCGTGGCATTGGCACGATCGTCAACCTGGGCGACTGCGTGTACGGCTCGCTCGACCCGGCCGGCACCATGGCGCGGCTGATGCAACCGGGAATTAATACGCTGGCCGGCAACCAGGATCGCGATGTGTTCGCAC
>LJCR01000272.1 GCA_001399705.1 Kouleothrix aurantiaca | reverse complement strand
GGGCGGGCCTTGTGCCCGCCCACGGCGACCACAAGGGTCGCCCCTCCATGTTTGATTCAGGCACCCTCGCGTCCGGGCGGGCCTTGTGCCCGCCCACGGCGACCACAAGGGTCGCCCCTCCATGTTTGACACGGGCACTTTCGCGTCCGGGCGACCACAAGGGTCGCCCCTACATGTTTGATTCAGGCACCCTCGCGTCCGGGCGGGCCTTGTGCCCGCCCACGGCGACCACAAGGGTCGCCCCTCCATGTTTGATTCGGGCCAACCGCTACACCACGACGTTCACCAGCTTGCCTGGCACGACGATCACTTTGCGCACCGGCTTGCCTTCGATAAAGGCCAGCACGCGCTCGTTGGTCAGCGCCCACTGCTCGAGCTGGGTTTTGTCGGCCTGCGCCGGCACGTTGATCTTGCCGCGCACCTTGCCGTTCACCTGCAGCACGACCTCGATCTCATCCAGCACCAGCGCGGCCTCGTCCCATTCCGGCCAGCCGGCGTCGTAGACGCTGCCTTCGCCGCCAAACCAGCTGTGCAGCTCTTCGGCCAGGTGCGGCGCGAAGGGTGCCAGCAGCCGCACGTAGGTGTGGGCCAGCCAGGCGAACACGGGCGTGGCCGCGCCCGCCGCCGCGCGGTAGCTGATAGCGTCGTTCAGCAGGCTCATCAGCGCCGAGATCGCGGTGTTGAAGTGGAAGGCCTCGGTGTCCTGCGTGACCTTCTTGATCGTCTCGTTGACGCGGCGGTACAGCTCTTTGTCGGCGGCATCGGCGGGGGCGGCGAATGCCCCGCGCGGCGCGGCGGCAATTGCCTCGCGGTCGGTGCTGAACATGCCAACAATGCGGTTCAGGAAGCGCTGCGCGCCGCTCACGCCTTCGTCGGTCCATTCCATGCTGTTTTCGGGCGGCGCGGCGAACAGCACCACAATGCGCGCCACATCCGAGCCGTACTGCCGCACAAACGGCCCGACCGGGATGCCGTTGCCGGCGCTCTTCGACATTGTGACCGGGCCGCTGGTCGCCAGCCACTCGTCGCCGCTCTGGTCGAGCGTGTAGCCGTGGCCGCGCAGCGCGCCGCGGGCGTGCTCCACTTCCTGCGCCTCGGCGGGCAGCTCGATCTTGCGGCGCAGCTCTTCGGGGAAGCGCACAATGTCGGGCGAAACGCTTTCCAGCGGCGTCTGCACGCGGCGCTGCACCATGCCCTGCGTGAACAGCGCGCGGAACGGCTCGTCGTCGGCGACCAGCCCCTCGTCGTACAGCACCTTGGTGATGAAGCGCGAGTAGAGCAGGTGCAGAATGGCGTGCTCGATGCCGCCGATGTATTGATCGACCGGCATCCAGCGCGCGGCCGCCGCCTTGCTGAAGATCTCGTCCGCGTTCTGCGCGTCGGTGTAGCGCAGGTAGTACCACGACGAGTCGACAAACGTGTCCATGGTGTCGGTGTCGCGGCGCGCGGGCTGGCCGGTTTCGGGGTCGGTCACGTTCACCCAGTCTTCGGCGGAGGCCAGCGGGCTTCTGCCTTTTGGCAGGTAGTCGTCGATCTCGGGCAGCACCACCGGCAGCTGGTCTTCCGGCACCGGCGCAATGCTGCCGTCGGTGCGGTGGATCATGGGGATGGGCGTGCCCCAGTAGCGCTGGCGGCTGATCAGCCAGTCGCGCAGGCGGTAGTTGATCGTGCCCTTGCCCTTGCCGCGCTCTTCCAGCCAGGCAATCGCGGCTTTCACGCTTTGCCCCGCGCCCTTGCCGGCCGGCACGCCGTCGAGCGGGCCAGAGTTGACCATCACGCCTTCGTCGGGCCATGCTTCGGTCAGCTCGTCGGCGCTGATGCTCTGCCCCTCGGGCTGAACGACCAGGATGATCGGCAGGCCAAACTGGCGAGCGAACTCGAAGTCGCGCTGGTCGTGGGCGGGCACCGCCATGATCGCGCCCGTGCCGTAGCCAGTCAGCACATAGTCGGCGATCCAGATCGGGATCGACTCGCCGTTGACCGGGTTGGTGGCGTACGCGCCGATGAACACACCAGTCTTTTCTTTCGCGGTGCTGGTGCGGTCGATCTCGCTCTTCAGGCGTGCCTGCGCCACGTAGGCATCGACCTCGGCCTTGCGCTCGGGGGTGGTGAGCTGCGCCACCAGCGGGTGCTCGGGCGCCAGCACCATGAAGGTCGCGCCCCACAGCGTATCGGGGCGGGTGGTAAAGACCTTGATCGTACTGTTTTCAGGTTGCAGGTTAGCAGGTTGCACGTTTTCAGTGCTCGTCGGCGCTGTTTCACTGGAACCTGCTAACGTTCCAACATGCGAACTTGCAACCGGGAAGTCAACTTCCGCGCCCTCGCTCTTGCCGATCCAGTTGCGCTGCATCACCTTCACGCGCTCGGGCCAGTCGGTCAGCTTGTCGAGATCTTGCAGCAGGCGCTCGGCATAGGCGGTGATCTTGAAAAACCACTGCTCCAGCTCGCGCTTCTCAACCTTCGCGCCCGAGCGCCACGAGCGCCCTTCGGCGTCGACCTGCTCGTTCGCCAGCACGGTCTGGTCAACCGGGTCCCAGTTCACCAGCGATTTGGCGCGGTAGGCCAGGCCCTTCTTGTAGAGCAGCTGGAACAGCCACTGGTTCCACTTGTAGTAGTCGGGCGCGCAGGTGGTGACTTCGCGGCTCCAGTCGTACATAATGCCGGCGATGTCGAGCGAGCGCTTCGACTCCGCGATGTTGTTGTAGGTCCACTCGCGCGGGTGCTTCTTGAACTTGATCGCCGCGTTTTCGGCGGGCAGGCCGAAGGCATCCCAGCCAAAGGGGTGCAGCACGTCGTAGCCACGAATGACGTAGTAGCGGGTCAGCGCGTCGCCGATCACATAGTTCTTCAGGTGGCCGACATGCAGGTCGCCGCTGGGGTAGGGGAACATTTCAAGAATATAGCGGTTCGGCGCATCGGGCCGGCGGCCGGCGTTGAAGATGCCTTCGCGCTGCCAGAACTCGCGCCAGCGCGGCTCGATCGCCGGGTCGAAGCGCTCGGCGCGCGGCTTTTTGGTGGGTGTTGTCGTCATGCGTGGCTCCTCGATAGTTTTGAATAGTTAAGTGTTGAATTTTGAGTTCGTTCGCTCGATCGTAACCCCGTAGGCCGCGCGCGTTTCGCGGCGCAGCATCCACCACAGGCCCACAAACGGCAGCACCAGCGGCATGAAGAAGTAGCCAATCCCATAGTTCGACCAGACGGTGGCGTAGGGGAATGGGTGCCAGATCACGTCAATCGTGCCGACGATCAGCACGCCCAGCAGCTCAACCGACAAGAGCGCCAGCGTGGCCCACCACCAGCGCGGCGTGCGCTTGCGCAGCCCGACGATGATGAAAATGTACAGCACGCCCACAAAGGTCGAAAGGTGCGCCGGCACATACGTTGCGACGTTCTTCTTGAACAGGTATTCCCACGACGAGCGGCCCAGCGCCGAGAAGGCCCACAGCCCGTAGAAGAAGCCGAGCACATCCGACGCGCCGCGCGATTGCTTGTTCGTTGTAGTCACCATATGTTTCACCAGAGATCGTGGTGAATTCACCACAGAGACACAGAGAACACTGAGATTACAAAATTATTCGCTTGATACCATTCTTTAGAAGATGAACGTTGAAATTTATCAGCAATCCAATCTTGCACTGTGCGAGGTGAAAATAGTAGATTCACCACAGATATCCATGCGGCTGCGCCGCACCCTACTCAATGAAAATAGAACGCGAACGGTTCTTGGTTCTTAGTTCTCGGTTCTATTTTCGTGTTAGAGACACAGAGAACACTGAGTTTAAAGATACTGCGCTTGATACCCTCTATACCAGTTTCGGGCAAAGACTTGCATTTTCATTCTGAACGGAGCGCTAGCGGAGTGACGAATCTCCTATTTACAGCAGAGCATAACAACACTGAGATTATAAAATTATTCGCTTGATACCATTCTTTAAAACAGGAACATTAAAATTTATCAGCAATCCAATCTTGCACTGTGTGAGCCGCAAATAGGTCAATATCTGCGCTTCATGAATAGGCAATAATGTCTCGATTGATTTTATTTCAACAACCACACGCCCTTCGATCAGGAAATCGAGCCGATAACCACAATCAAGCTTTGCTCCTTTATACATGATCGGCAATGGCTTCTCTGTTTCAAACGCAACATTTCGCAATCGAAGCTCTTGCGCTAAACATGCCTGATACGCCGACTCAAGCAAGCCAGGGCCAATGGCTTTATGTACTTCGATTGCAGCACCGATAATTTGCTGTGTTAGCGTTTGTTCAGGATACATAGCTGTTCAGTATCCTTATCTTTTCTACAAGTTACATTCTCTTTCTCTGTGCTCTCTGTGCCTCTGTGGTAAATAAAAAATGCGCTAAAACGGCTCGATTGGCGGCAGGCGCAGCGCCATCGCGTTCATCCACACGCCGATCGTCAGCCAGCACACGTAGGCCGCCATCGCCAGCGCCACCACACGCGCCGAGCGCCCGCGCCGCCACAGCATCGCCAGGCCAATCGCGCCAGCCACGGCCACCGCCCAGCCGGCAAACATCAGCCAGCGCGTGGTGATCGACGAGAGCGTGATAAACGGCAGCAGCCCCTGCGACGCGCTGATCAGCAGCGTCAGCCAGAACAGCGGCGCGACCACGCGCCCCAGCCGCCCGCGCCCGATCAGCAGCGCGCCCGGCACCAGCAGCAGCACCGGGAAGAAGCCGTAGTGCGTGATCAGGCCGCCTTCCC
>LJCR01002709.1 GCA_001399705.1 Kouleothrix aurantiaca | reverse complement strand
GCGCGGATCGGTTGCGGAGGTGGCGGCGGCGTTCCGCAGCTATGCCGACATGGGCGTCGCGCACCTGATCTGCACTGCCGAGCGCGTCACGCCCGCGATTGTGGATTGGCTGGGCGAGGTGGTGCAGGAGTATCGCGCAGGAACACCGTAACCGCATTTCAAACAGGATCGCAAATTTATTTCGCTTAGAAAAGCCGCATCTGCGCAGTCTGCAGATCTTTCCCCTCTCCTGCAGCGCAGCGATTCGCCCGCACAATGCCGAGCGAGTCGCTGCGCTCCCTGCACCATGGACCCAAAGGCCAGGCCCATCCTCCGCCTTTCGATGGTAGTCGCACAAATGATCGTATGGTATGATGCGCGGGCCGCCACAAACATCGTGACAGGGAGGGGTATGTGCTTGAATCGACTGAATTTCGCGTAGCGAACGCGCGCCGCTACGATCGCCGCAGCCCGGTGCGCTGGGTTATATCGCATATTTTGCGCTACAAGCTGCAAACGCTGCTGATGATCGGCTGCTACACGCTGGCCTGGCTGGTGTTTGCGCAGGCGCCGGTGCAGATCGGGCGCGCTGCACAAGAGATCACGAACCCTTCCGCGCCAAATGGCCTGCTGGTGATCGCGCTGATCATCCTGGCGCTGCTGATGACCGACGGCCTCTCGATGCTCACGGGCAGCCTTTCGGCCGAGCACGTGGCCGCGCGCATCGCCACCGACGCGCGCGAGGAAATGTACGCCAGCCTGCTCGGCAAAAGCCAGTCGTTCCACGATCGCCAGCGCGTTGGCGATATCATGGCGCGCGCCACCGACGACGTCACCCAGCTCAGCAGCATGGTTGTGCCCGGCGTGAGCATGACGTTCGAAATGGTGATGGGCTTTGTGGTG
>LJCR01002708.1 GCA_001399705.1 Kouleothrix aurantiaca | reverse complement strand
GGCCTGTGCGCACAGGTACGGCATGAGCCGGCATTTCAGGTTGGTGAAGGTGCGCAGAACGTCGACCGCTTCTTCATCAAACAGCCACGGCACGCGGTACGACGAGCTGCCATGGAGGCGGCTGTGCGATGACATCAGGCCGAACGCGACCCAGCGCTTGTAGAGCGCGGCGGGCGGCATGCCCTCGAAGCCGCCGATGTCGTGGCTCCAGAAGCCAAAGCCCGACAGGCCAAGCGACAGGCCGCCGCGCAGGCTTTCGGCCATCGCCTCAAAGGTTGATTGACAGTCGCCGCCCCAGTGCACCGGGAACTGCTGCCCGCCCGCTGTAGCCGAGCGCGCAAACACCACGGCCTCGCCCGCGCCGCGCTGCTCGCGCAACACCTCGAAGACGGTCTGGTTGTAAAGTTGGGCGTAGTAGTTGTGCATCTTCTGCGGGTCGGAGCCGTCGTGATAAGCTACATCGGTCGGGATGCGCTCGCCAAAGTCGGTTTTGAAGCAATCCACGCCCATGTCGAGCAGCGCGCGCAGCTTGCCAGCATACCACGCACACGCATCGGGGTTGGTGAAATCGACCAGTGCCATACCGGGCTGCCACAAATCCCACTGCCACACGTCGCCATTCGGCCGCCGCAGCAGAAAGCCCGCGCGCATGCCCTCGGCAAAGAGCGGCGAGCGCTGCCCGATGTAGGGGTTAATCCACACGCAAATGCGCAGCCCACGCGCTTTCAGACGCTGCAGCATGCCGGCCGGGTCGGGAAACATGCGCCGGTCCCACTCGAAATCGCACCAGTTGAACTCGCGCATCCAGAAGCAGTCGAAGTGAAACACATGCAGCGGCAGCTCGCGGTCGGCCATGCCCTGGATGAAGCTCGTGACGGTCGCT
>LJCR01002704.1 GCA_001399705.1 Kouleothrix aurantiaca | reverse complement strand
TCTTTCGCCTTGTCGTGGAAGCTCTGCGCCTCGCGCGGGCCGCGATACCAGCCGTTCGCATACACGCGCAGGCGCTCGTGGCAGCGCCCGCCGATCAGCTTGTAGACGGGCAGATTGGTCGCTTTGCCCATAATATCCCAGCAGGCAAACTCAATGCCGGCCAGCGCCGCGCCCTGCACCTGCCCGCCGTCGGAGTACACTTCGCGAAACAGGCGCAGCGTGTGATTCTCGACATCGAACGGGTCCTGGCCGATCACAAAGCGCTTGAGCTCGTGCACCGCCGCCTCGACGGTTTTGGCGAAACCGTTCAGCGTGCACTCGCCAATGCCGTGTACGCCTTCGTCGGTGTCCACGCGCGTGAACACCCAGTTTTTCCAGGCATTGCCGACAATATAGGTCGAAACCTCGGTAATTTTCATCTGGCGCTCACTCTTGCCACGCGCAATGCCGGGTACGGGCACCGTTCGCAGGCGAAAAAAAGAGCGTGCGCAATGCGGCGGCCCGCACCACGCACGGCTCACAGAGGAAAACGGTTAAACCGGCAGCAGATCAGTCAGCTGATCGGAATGGATCTGCGGGTACTGCTCGTGCAGGAAGCACGAGGTGGCCTGGTGCTGGTTCAGGCGGAACAGCGGCGGTTCGGCCGCACACTGGCTCATGGCGAAGGGGCAGCGCGGCTGGAACTTACAGCCGGCGCTGTTGTCGCTAAAATCCATCTCTTTGGCCTTGATCTCGGTTTCGCCCCAGCGGCGGTTCAGGTCGGGCCAGGGGATCGAGTCGATCAGCAGGCGGGTGTACGGGTGCTGCGGGTTTTTGATCACCGTATCGACATCGCCGGCCTCCATCACCGCCACGCACGAGTTCGTCGTACCCAGGTCGATACC
>LJCR01002707.1 GCA_001399705.1 Kouleothrix aurantiaca | reverse complement strand
TCGGTGATGTCGGTGATGATCGCCAGCAGCGCAACGGTTTCGCCATTCTGGCCGCGGATCGGGAATTTGCGCGTCCAGCTCACATGGTAGCTGCCGTCGCTGTGCTGCACCAGTTCTTCACTCGATTGCGGCTGGCCGCTGGCGAAAAGTTCGTCGTCGGCCTGCCAGTAGCCAGCGACGAGCTCGGCGTCGAAGAAATCGGGGTCGCTGCGCCCAATCAGCGCTGCGGGCGTGCACCCAAGCATTGATGCGAATGCGCTGTTACATGCAATCCAGCGATGCGTGTGGTCTTTGATGAAAACAGGATCGGTAAAGGCGTCAAACGCCGATTGGAGCATGGCCTCAACGGGGAGGTCAGCCGGCACGCCGGTCGTGGGAGCGTCGGTCATAGTTGAATGCCTCATAGTACGATGTTGGTTTGGATGTCAAAAGCATTGGTGGTACACAGCGCATCAGAATCGTGTTGCGTCCTTCTGAGCACATACGGTTATTGTACTGCGCTGTCGATTTCGAAAGCGTAACACTTTTCTTACGGTTTTGTACGATTGCCTGTGCGCAACAGTCTGGTACGCTTTGGCGTCGTATCGCCAGTATTCACCGCAGGCTTGGAAAGGATTTTGTATGCCTCCACTACAGGTTGACGAGCTGCTCTGCCGGCGCTGCGACGGGCCTAACCCCGCTGGCGCGCTGTTCTGCACCGGCTGCGGCGCACCCTTGAGCGATGCAGTTGCAGCGCCGCCGCCGCTTGCGCAGCGCGGGCCGGCCTGCCCGGGCTGTGGCGCGGGTAACCCGCCCGGCTCGCGCTTCTGCGTGACGTGCGGGGGGAGGCTGGCTGAGCGCGCGCCGATGGGCTATGCGCCGGCGCTGATGGGTGCCGGTGCTGG
>LJCR01002705.1 GCA_001399705.1 Kouleothrix aurantiaca | reverse complement strand
CCAGAGTGCCGTCGGGGCGCAGTTCGGGGGCCTGAGAGATTCGTGCGGGCATTGGCGCTGCCCACCTTGCTCCTTCGGCGACCGCTCGCGCGGTGCTCTCCCGCGCCCGTCGTTCGGCTATCTATTTGGCGCGTAGTATAGCACACATGGCTGCTTGGCGTGCGCGTTCAGATTGCAACAAAATTTCACCACAGATATCCATGCGGCTGCGCCGCACCCTGATGGATGAAAATAGAACGCGAACGGTTCTTGGTTCTTAGTTCTCGGTTCTATTTTCGTGTTAGAGGCACAGAGAGCACAGAGAAAGAGGAGAAATCACTCCACCTCTGTGTTCTCTGCGCCTCTGTGGCGCGTTCGCGTCCTAGTGGTGAAGAGGGTTTCCAGGTAGTTTCTTTAATCCAATCACCAACCCCTATTCCCCAACTCCCAACCCCTGCGGTGAAGACGTGCTAATGCCCGCCCACGTCTGAGTCGACGCCCGCATCCGGCCCCTGGTCGAGCGCGGAGATGGCGTCGACCTCGTCGCTCGCCAGCGCGAAGTCGAAGATGTCGATGTTTTCGGCGATGCGCTGCGGGTTCGCCGATTTCGGGATGGCGACATTGCCTAGCTCGACGTGCCAGCGCAGCACGATCTGGCCGGGCGTCTTGCCATACTTCGCGGCCAGCTCGGTGATCACCGGCTCGGCCAGCAGATCGCTGTTCGGGCCAAGCGGACCCCACGCCACGGTGATGATATTGTGCGCGGCGTCGTAGGTGCGCTGCTCGGCGCGGGTGACGTAGGGGTTGAGCTGGATCTGATTGACTGCGGGCGGGATGCGCGCCGCCGCCAGCAAGCGGTCGAGGTGCGCGGGCTTGAAGTTCGAGACGCCAATCGAGCGCGCCTT
>LJCR01002706.1 GCA_001399705.1 Kouleothrix aurantiaca | reverse complement strand
CTCCGGCACAGCAAACGGGGCGGCCCACGCCGCCCCGTTTGCTATGCGCCGCTAGTGGCTACACGCTCCAGTCGAGCACGATCTTGCCCGAGCGCCCCGAGCGCATCAGCTCAAACGCTTCTTCGAACTGCTGGTAGGGGAAGCGGTGCGAGATCACTGGCGAAATATCGAGCCCCGACTGGACCATCGCTGTCATTTTGTACCAGGTTTCGAACATCTCGCGCCCGTAGATGCCTTTGATCGTCAGCCCGTTGAACACAACGGTATTCCAGTCGATCGCGGCGGGCGCGGGCATGATGCCCAACATCGCGATCTTGCCGCCGTGGCACATGGTGCCGAGCATGTCGTTCAGCGCGGCCGGGTTGCCCGACATTTCCAGCCCCACGTCGAAGCCTTCGCGCATGCCCAGCTCGGCCATCACATCGCGCAGCGACTGCTCGGCGACGTTGACGGTGCGCGTCGCGCCCATGCGCGCGGCCAGATCCAGCCGCGCCGGGTTCACATCCGTCACCACCACGTGGCGCGCGCCGACGTGGCGGGCGACGGCGGTGGCCATGGCGCCAATCGGCCCCGCGCCGGTGATCAGCACGTCTTCGCCCACCAGGTTGAACGACAGCGCGGTGTGCACGGCGTTGCCAAACGGGTCGAAGCACGACAAAATGTCGAGCGGGATGCTGGGATCGCAGTGCCAGACATTGGCGACCGGAATGGAAATATACTCGGCAAACGCGCCGTCGCGGTTGACGCCGACACCCTTGGTGTTCGGGCACAGGTGCCGCCGCCCGGCCAGGCAGTTGCGGCAGCTGCCACAGACAATATGCCCCTCGCCCACCACCAGCTCGCCGGGCCGGTGATCGGGCACGTTGCTGCCCACTGCGTCGATC
>LJCR01002702.1 GCA_001399705.1 Kouleothrix aurantiaca | reverse complement strand
CTGGTGACGTGCCGCGTGCGCGATTACCAGCATCCGCAGCGCAAGGTGCCGGGCTTTGCCGAAGAAACGCTCGCGCCATTCAACGACGAGCAGATCGCGCAGTTCGTCAAAGCCTGGTATGCCGAGCTGATCGCTACCCGCCGACAGCCGCTCGGTACGCCCGATCAGCTGATCGACTCGATCCGCGAGCGCCCGGCGCTGGCCGAGCTGGCCCCGCAGCCCTTGCTGCTGACCATGATGGCAATTATTCACGCTGGCAAGAACACCCTGGCCGCCGCCCGCGCGCTGCTCTACGACGAGTGCATCCGCCTGTTGCTGCTGCGCTGGCGCAAAGAGCCCGGCCAGCCCGATGTGCTGGATGCGCTGAAGCTGCCGCAGTTTGGTGCCGACGACCTGATGAAGATGATGGCGCAGCTTGGCTTTCTTGCGCACGACAAGCAGCCCGCCGACGCAGACGATCGGCGCAGCGAAGGGGCCGACCTGAGCCGCGAGGATGTCTGGCAGGTGCTTGAGCAAACCTTTGTGCGCTATGTTGGGCGCGACGAAAAGCGCCTGCACGCGCTGATTGGCACGGTGCTGCACGGGCTGGCCGGCCGCAACGGCCTGCTGGTGAAGCGCAACAGTGAGCCCGAGCAGTACACCTTCCCGCACCGCACCTTTCAGGAGTTCCTGGCCGGCGACCACATCCGGCGCAATGCGGAGTACCTGAAGCTGGCGCTGGATCGCGCGCCGCTGGCGCACTGGCAGGAAGTGCTGGTGCTGATGGTGGGCTACCAGGCGCGCACCGGCGCACGGCTGGCCGCCGAGCTCGATCTCATTCGCAACCTGCTGGCGCGCTCGCCTGCCGAGCAGGTGCTGGCCGGCGAGCGCGCCAGCAGGTTGCGAA
>LJCR01002703.1 GCA_001399705.1 Kouleothrix aurantiaca | reverse complement strand
GCCGAACCTGCCTGCCCTGCTGCCGGCGGGAGCGAACAGCGCTGGCGCGCTTGCCGATGGCATGGCCGCCGCGCTCGTTCCCGCGCCGCTGCCCGCCGACGCGCGCGCCGCGTTGGTTGAGTACATCGGCGACGGGCAGGGCGATCAATACGTACTGGCCCGCGCCGAGCTGAATGCGCGCCTGCCCGAGCTGGCCGGCCTGATCATGGCGTCGCCCGCGTTTCAGGTGCATTAACGGCGTACGACTGACCGCCGACGACGGACGACCGTGGTCGGTAGTCGGTGGTCAGCGGTCAATTCGCACGGAAAGGAATACCCAATGACAACCCACGAACAAACAACCCACGCGATGCGCCTCGCGCCCGCCAGCGAGCAGCCGCGCGATGCGCTGATCTGCGTTTTCCAGCGCGGCGGTGCCGACGGCCTGAATATGGTGGTGCCACATGGCGACAAAGACTACTACGCCCAGCGCAGCAGCGTGGCGATCGGCCAGCCCGGCACCGACGGCGGCGCAGTCGATCTCGATGGCTTTTTCGGGCTGCACCCCGCGCTTGGCGCGCTCAAGGAAATTTGGGACGCGAAGCAGCTTGCGGTGGTGCACGCCTGCGGCTCGCCCGATCCCACGCACTCGCATTTCGACGCGATGGACTACATGGAGCGCGGCACGCCGGGGCAGAAAAGCACCGCCAGCGGCTGGCTGGGCCGGCAGCTCGCCGCCACCACCGCCGCCGACGACTCGCCCTTTCGTGCGGTGGGTTTTGGCGCGCTTTTGCAGGCCTCGCTGCGCGGCGGGGCCGCCACTGCGCTCACCAGCCTGGAAGCCTTCAAGCTGCAGTCGCGCCCGCCCGAGCTGCCGAAGGTGCGTGCCGCGCACGGCCAGCTCTAC
>LJCR01002700.1 GCA_001399705.1 Kouleothrix aurantiaca | reverse complement strand
AAGGCTGGTGTGCTGCTCGCGCCACTGCGCGCCGGCAAACGTGCCAAGCGGGAAGCCGGCCGTCTCGATCCAGCTGGATGTGCCATCGGCCCGGCGAAGCAGCGGCGTCACTGCGCCCGCGCCCACCGTTTGCAGCGCCCAGCCGCTGGCCTCCTGCGTCAGCAGGCAGTAGCAGAACGCGATTGTCATGCGGCTGCGGCTGGTGTAGGGGTGCATGGCCTCGTGCAGGGCGCGCGCCACCTGGGCGGGCGGGGCATCGCTGGCGGCGACGGTATTGAGCGCCACAACCGTTCCACTCAACAGCAATGCTGCCGCCAGGCCCTTGCCTGAAATATCGCCCACGGCAACGCCCAGGCGGCGCTGCAAGCCTTCCTCGGGCTCGGCGCCGCGCGGGAAGTAGCCCACAAAGTCGCCGCCGATCTCGGCAGCCGGGCGGATGAGCGCCGCAATGTCGAGATCGGGCATGAGCGGGGGCTGCGTGGGCAGCAGGCTTTGCTGCATGCGGCTGGCGATCTCTAGCTCGGCTGCGTCGCTGGGCAGCTCGGCTGGCGCGGGCGGCGCGCCCACAAAGCGTTCGGCCAGCAGGCGCTGCGCCCATTCTGGCTCGATGCCATGGCTGGCGGCGTAGATCAGCAGCGGCTCGATTGTGTCGGGCAGCCACCAGTTGCAGGTCAGCAGCTCCTGCGCGGCTGCGTGGCCCAGGTAGGCGCGCAGGCCCTCGGCCAGCAGCGCGGGCTTGCGCAGCGCCATGCCAGCGGCGGCGCGGTAGAGCTGCACGCTCACCACGGCATAGTTGAAGCCGGTGGTCTGGTAGAGCTCGATTGCCTGCTCGAACATCGGCAGCGCAGCCTCCGGCTGGCCGCTGCTCAGCTCGACCCGGCCAAGC
>LJCR01002701.1 GCA_001399705.1 Kouleothrix aurantiaca | reverse complement strand
CGCCCAGCGAGGCCGAGGGCAGCATGCCCATCGAGCCGGCCAGCATCGAGGCCTCGTCGGTCAGGATGTCGCCAAACATATTCTCGGTCACAATCACGTCGAACGAGGCCGGCCGGCTGATCAGGTACATGGCGCAGGCATCGACCAGAATGTGCTCAAGCTGGATGTCGGGGAACTCGTCGCGCATCACGCGGGTGGTGACGCTGCGCCACAGGCGCGAGGTTTCGATCACATTGGCTTTATCGACCGAGGTGAGCTTGCCGCGCCGGCCGCGCGCCATGGCCGCCGCCGCGCGCACCACCCGCTCGATCTCGCCGGTGGTGTAGGTGCAGGTGTCGAGCGCCCATTCCTCGCCGTTTTCGGATTTCTCGCGGCGCTTTTCGCCAAAGTAGATGCCGCCGGTCAGCTCGCGCACCACCAGCATGTCCACGCCCTCAAGGCGCTCGGGGCGCAGCGGCGACGAGGCGACCAGGCGCGGATGCAGCGTGACCGGGCGCAGGTTGGCGAACAGGCCAAGCGCCTTGCGAATGCCCAGCAAGCCCTGCTCGGGCCGCACCTTGGCCTCGGGGTTGTCCCACTTCGGGCCGCCAACCGCGCCAAGCAGCACTGCGTCGGATTTATGGGCGACGCGCAGGGTTTCTTCGGGCAGCGCGGTGCCGGTGGCGTCAATCGCGCAGCCGCCGATCAGGGCTTCGTGCAGCTCAAACGTGTGCCCGAAACGCTTGCCAACCGCCTGCAGCACCTTGCTGCCTTCGGCCACCACATCCGGCCCGATGCCATCGCCGGGCAGGGTCGTAATCACTGCGTGCATATCTGTTTCCTCGTTGCTTCGCTATTGCCTGGCGCTATTCTACACGATGATGGCGGGCGCGCTGTCGTATAATGG
>LJCR01000270.1 GCA_001399705.1 Kouleothrix aurantiaca | reverse complement strand
CCCGGCGGCATGGCCGAATACGCCGTCGCGCCCGCCACAAATCTCTACCCCATCCCCGACGACTTTGCCTTCCCCGAGGCCGCCGCCGTGCCGCTGGCCTACCAGACCGCCTGGCGCGCGCTGATCGGCCAGGCGCGGTTGCAGGCCGGCGAGCGCGTGCTGATCGTGGGCGCGGGCGGCGGCGTGGCCAGCGCGGCCATCCAGATCGCGCACCTGGCCGGCGCGTATGTCTATGCCGTCACCAGCACCGCCGAGAAGGAGCGCCGCGCGATCGAGCTGGGCGCCGACGAGACGATCAACTACCGCGAAACCGATTTTTCGAAAGAAGTGTGGCGGCGCACCGGCAAGCGCGGCGTGCATGTCGTGCTGGAGAATGCTGGCCCGGCTACGTGGGCGGGCAGCGTGCGCGCGCTTGGCAAGGGTGGCCGGCTGGTGACGTTTGGCGCGACCACCGGGCGCTTCGCCGAAACCGACCTGAATTTGCTGTACTGGAACCAGATCAGCCTGATCGGCTCGACCATGGCCAACGACGCCGAGTTCCGCACAGTGATGGGCCTGGTATTCAGCCGCAAGCTGCGCCCGATCGTCGACCGGGTGATGCCGCTGAGCGAAGGGGCCGCGGCGCAGCGCCTGCTGGAAGCCGGCGGGCAGTTCGGCAAGATCGTGCTGGAGCCATAATGCGCTTTCAGCGTGGGAGTGGGATACAGGGGATAAGGGATGCGCCTTGACCTTTCGCGCACTTCGCGCTGCCCAGAATGCGAATATTTTACAGCAATTCTAGCCGCTTTGTACACAGCGAATGGCATGCCAGCTGATTTTTGAAAAGGGTGAGAAAAGCCGCTTCTACTATAGCGCATCTCATCTCGGTTGAGCCGCCTTGATGCTCACTGAAGGCTATACAAAGCCAAGCGCACACTAGCTCCTGAATGCTTGCTTCTGAAAACTGCTCGAAGCGATGCTAGAGCCATCAACCGTGCCAAAGATGACACGGCGCGCCTATTGAAAATCCCCGCAAAACGCAATAAGATAGTATGTGCCGCCGACAAGGTGTGCTTTTTGCGTCGTGCTGGTAGGCAGGCCACTAGCGGCGAACAGACGCGCTGATCGCCAGGCACACCACGGCACCGATCTTTCACCCTCACTATTCTCCGGGGCAAAAACGAAATACCTGGCCAGGAGCATGTGGCGTGCCTGCGGCGAGTTCAGGCTGCATATCGAACGCGCCGGAGTGCCACTCGATACGCGGCCGCGTGGGTGTGCAAAACTGCCTGCGATCCTCTTGTGCGCCCACCAACTCTATTTGCAGCCACAACCGATATATTGTATAGCGGCACTCGGAGCAATTGCGCTGCTTTGCTATTCTGAGAGGCTTTAGAAAGCCAAGAGCATGCTGACTTCCTCTCATGAAAACTGCCAGAGAAGGGAAGCGCCGTCGTGCCCCGCTAAATTTCCTGCAAACAACTGCGAAACATAGGGTGTGTGTATGGGCTTTCAATCTTACCGGGTGCTTCTCGTCGACGACAGCGCTGAAGATCGCCTGGCTTTCCGGCGTTTCCTCGAGCGCGACACCGAGCTTTCCTTTACCTGCTACGAAAGCACCAGCGCAGCAGAGGCACTGGCGGCCTGTCGCGAGCTGCAACCCGATGCGGTGCTGCTCGATTACCACCTGCCCGATGACGAAGGGCTGGCGCTGCTCAGCGCATTTATCGGCGAATACGGCCTCAATGCCTTTGCCATGCTCCTGCTCACTGGCTCGGGGAACGAAGAGCTTGCCGTCTCTGCTATGAAGATTGGCGCGCACGACTACCTGGTGAAAGGCCCGCTTATTCAGCACCAGTTGGGGCGTGCAGTTGCCGGCGCGATCGAGCGTGCGCGCTTGCAGCGCAAACTGATCGGGCAGCACCGCGAACTTGAGGTGAGCAACGTTCGGCTTCAGCAGGCTCTGGCTAGTGTTTCGGAACAGCGGCGGCTGCTGAATGTGACGCTGGCGAGCATTGGCAATGGTGTCATCAGTGTCGACGCGGGGGGCGCAGTTGCATTTCTCAACATCGAGGCCGAGCGCCTGATTGGCTGGACCTATGCGGAAGCCCAGGGTCTGCCTGTTACAACCATCTTTCAGCTCGCCGATGAAGAAACGCGCGCGCCGATCACCATGCCAATCGCCAGGCTGCTTGGCGGGCAGGTGGCCGCACCATCCGGCACCTATGTGCTGCGCGCGCACAATGGCCGCGCGACGCCAATCGACATGAACATCACGCCAATTCAGCAGGTTGGCGGCACAATCGAGGGCGCGGTGATCGTCTTCCGCGATATTTCGGCTCAGAAGCAAGCCGAAGCCTCGCTGCGTATGGAGCGCGATCGCTTTTTGAAACTGGCCGAAACTGTGCCTGGTGCTGTACACGCCTTCCGGCTGTGGCCCGACGGTCGGAGCAACTTCCCCTACGCCAGCCCGCGCATTGCAGAAATCTATGGCCTTTCGCCCGAAGCGCTGGCGCAAGATGCCTCGCCTGTGTCGTCATACTGGCATCCCGCCGACTCCAAACGCTTGTTTGATTCGCTGGGGCAATCGCAGGAGCAGGTAACGCCCTGGCACCACGAGTTTCGGGTGCTCAATCCCGAGCGCGGCGAAATTTGGGTTGAGGGCCATTCCATCCCGCAGCGCCAGGCCGACGGCAGCTGCATCTGGTATGGGGTGCTTGCCGACATCACCGCGCGCAAACGCGCCGAAGAAGCATCGCGCCGCGCCGCCGAGCGCCTGCGCACCCTGGCCGACGCGTCGCGTGCCTTTGCCGAAGCTGGCGCTGATTACCAAAAACTGATCGACCAGATTGCCCGCATCAGCGCTGAACAGCTCGACACTGGCTGCATGATTACTATGCTCAGCGATGATCGCAAGTGGCTCGTCCCGGCAACATTCTACGACTGCGACCCAGACATGCTGGCGCTGCTGCACCAGGTGTTCAGCGATGTTCGTATCAGCATCAATGCGCCAAGTGCCACTGCGATGGTCGTTCGTCAGAAACAGGCAGTTCTCATTCCACATATTGAACCTGCAGACATCCGCCCAATGATATCCGATGAACAGTGGGCGCTGTTTGAGCTCTTTCATCCACACAGCTCGATCATCGTGCCGCTCCAGGCGCAGGGGCAGGTATTCGGCAGCATGGCCCTGATGCGCAATCAGCCCGATCAGCCGCCCTTCGACGAAGACGACCTTATTCTGGCGCAGGATTTGGCCGACCGCGCCGGGCTGGCGATTGCCAGCGCGCGCCTGCTTCACCAGATCCAGGCCGAGCTGGCCGAGCGCAAGCGCGCCGAAGCCGAAGCCTACGAGCGCGAGCGCAAGCTGAGCACGGTGCTCGATATGCTGCCCATCGGAATATCCATCCTTAACGACGAGCGCCGCGTGATCTATGCAAACCCGGCGCTCAAGCGCATCGCAGCACTTTCCGACGTATCGCTCCAGGGCCAAGCCTACACAAAGCGGCATTACCTGAATGCCGCCGGCGAGCTTTTGCCAGCGGATGAATTCGCCAGCGCGCGCGCCTACCGCGAGCGCCAGCCAGTTCACAATGTCGAAACCGGCGTCGTGAAAGAAGATGGCAGCCAGATCTGGCTCGATGTCAGCGCGGTGCCAGTCGATTTCCCCGATTGGAAGGTTGTAGTTGCCACCGCCGATATTACCGAGCGCAAGCAAGCCTCGCTGGCGCTTAAAACCAGCGAGATGCGCCGCGCGCTTGCGCTGGAAGCTGGCCAGCTTGGCACCTGGGAATGGAACCCAATGGCCCATACCATCGAGCTTGACTCTACGTCCTTGCAGCTGTTTGGCCTCACACCCGAAACCTTCACCGGCAAAGAAGGGCAGCTGATTGCTGCTATTCATCCCAATGATCTGCCAGATACAGACAGCCTGCTGCAAACTGGTATTCAGCAAGGATCTATCCACAATCAGCAGTTTCGCTGGCGCATGCCCAATGGCTCGATGCGCTGGTTTCAAGGCATTGGCAAAGCCTCCCACGCATCCGATGGCGGGTTCCTCGGTTTCTATGGCATTATCGCCGACATCACCGAGCGTAAGCAGATCGAGCACGAGCGCGAGCGCGCGCGCCAGCGCTCGCAGATGCTGGCCGATGCCTCGCGCACCTTTGCCGAGGTATACAGCGACGAGCCGCTCTTGCTTGAAACCATGGCCAGGATGGCCGCCGATCAGCTTCAGGCACTGTGCATTGTGCGCCTGCTTTCGGACGATGGCCAGCACCTGAATGTCGCTAATCTCCACCACGCCGACCCAAGCGTTATGGCGGCTATACAGAAAAGTACCCTGCTTGCACCTATTCCGATCACCGATACAGTGCCCGCCACCATCGTGCTGCGTACCGGGCAGCCATTCCTGCTGCCAGATACTAACACGGCCAAGAACGATCCCACCTTTCGCCCAAACCTGATCGCGTTCTGGGAAGAGTATGCGATTACGAGTATTATCACGACTCTGCTGCGTGTTCAAGGCCGTGCGATCGGCACCTTTGTGCTGCTGCGCACAGGCACCGCGCAGCCTGCGTTCGACGAAAGCGACCTTGCGCTGGCCCAGGATTTTGCCGACCGCGCCGCGCTTGCGCTGGGTAATGCGCGCTTGCTGCAGCAGCTCGCGGCCGAGCGCGCACTGCTGGCCCGCCGCGTTGAGGAGCGAACGGCCGACCTGAGCATTGCCAACGCCGCGCTGGCCCGCACCGCGCGCCTC
>LJCR01000027.1 GCA_001399705.1 Kouleothrix aurantiaca | reverse complement strand
CGTCACGCCCGGTCCGCTGCGCGCCGCGGACCTGGACCGGCTCCGCGCCAGCCCGAGCGGTAAAGCGCTCCTCACGCTGCTCTGCAACCAGGCCGCCAAGGAGAGCGGCGACGGAACCGAGCAGACCAGAGGCTTCTACCGCATCAAGCCGGTGCTACTCGCCGACGCGATCGCCGATCTTGATCCTGACGGCTGGGGATACACGTACCACGAGCACGGCGAGCGCGGCAAGTGGGTGGTCTACCTCCACAGCGACATCGGCTCGATACCGTTCCACATTGAGGGGACCGAAAGCGAGCTGCTGCCGGCGCTGCAAAGCAAGCCGCCGGACAACACGCTGAAGTGGAGCAGGATTCCGCTCCAGCCGCGGGCCGCCCAGTTCGCGCGGGGCTGGCTCGACAGCCGCCTCACGACCGGCGGGGGCAGGGCGAGGGTTGGAACGCGCTGCGGCGGGCGGCAAAAATGCCCACCGACGTCCGCCCGCTCGCGATTGCCGCGGCGCTCCGCACTGTCGCGCCCGAGCTGACCGACGTCGAGTGCCACCAGGCGATCGTCACGCTGCGGCGGCTTGCCGAGCCCTCGATCACCCGCAGCGGTGAGACCGTAATACTCCGGCGGCTCGCGCAGTTCGGCAGCTACCGCGACGCGCTCAATTTGGCCCGCGCCCAGGCCCGCGGCGACGACCGGCAGGCGCTCCTGCTCGGCCTGGAGGACGCGCTGCCGCCGGCGGCGAGCTGGAGCCCGGCCGCGCCTGGCGACGCCGTCGTGACGACGCTGACGCCTGACGCGCATCGCGAGCACATGGTGGCGGCACAGACGCCGGGCCGTGTAGCCACGTTCGATGGGCCCTATGTGGTGGTCGCATTCGCGCTGCCGCTGACAACGGCGGGTGGGCAGCGGCTTGAGCCCGCTCCGGGGCGGACAGAGCTGGAAGTTCGCTACCTGCCTGATGAGATCGCGCGGCCGGCCGCATAGCCGAAACCGTCTCAAAGGCGTATTGCTATCGTTCACTCGTTCGATAACGTTTTAGCGTTTTGTCGCATTCTATTGCGGAAAAGACCGTGTTCTGGTATACTACGAACACCTGTTCGCGCTATGTGTGCTATCAATGAAACTGACCCGTGCCGTCACGCATATACGGCTTTCCGACGCCAACGCGAGCAAGCTCACACAGCTTGACGCGCTCGCCGATGCGTACATGCGGCTGTGCCAGCAGTATGTTACTGCATTCTGCACGGACGTGGAGCCGGACAAGTACGCCGATGCCTGGCTGCCGAGCCCGCTCTTGGCCCGCTGGCAGCGAGCGGTGATCCAGCACGCGGCGGGCGTCGCGCAGTCCTGGCGCACTAATCGCGATCGCGCGTATCAGGCATACCTGGATGAGTTGACCGAGTATCAGGCGCAGGCTGATCCCCAGCGTGCTGGCCCAACCTGGAAAGAATGGCAAATCCCCACACTCAAGCAAACGGTTATTCAAGCCAACGCCAATGTCGTCGCGCTGGAGCCGTCCGAAGACAGCACCTTCGACTACTGGCTGCGCATCAGCACGCTGGAGATGGGCCAACCCATCCGGCTGCCGCTCAAGCTCGCGGCCTATCACCGGCGGATGCTCGACGGCAAGCGCATCAACACCAGCATGACGCTCACGCGCAAGCCATCGGGCTGGTGGCTCACTGTGAGCGTACACGAGCAAATCGCCGCGACCACCACGGACGAATCGCCCGTCGTCGGGGTGGACGTCGGCATCGTAAACTTGCTGACCACCTCGACCGGCAAGCACTACGGCACGTTCCATGGAAAGCTCGCTCGCCGGCATAAGCTGGACCGCGAGAAACGCCGCCGGAAGGCCAAGCTGGGCGCCTGCCTGAAAAAGAAGGGCGTGAGTGAGCTGCCGTCGCTGACCAATCAGCGGCTGGCCCGCCACGTCCGGCAGGAGATCAACCGGGCGGTCAACCAGTTCTACGCCGATCATGCGGGCCATCAGGTTGCCTATGAAGACCTGGACGTGCGCACAATGCGCTTTCGCGCTAGGCGCATGAACGCCTACCTGTACGCCAGCAACCTGGCCCACCTGCCTCGGCAGATCGCCTGGGGCGCGAAGAAGCGCGGGCAGACCGCCCAGGTAGGTTGGGCTGCCTACTCGTCTCAAGAATGCTCGCGCTGCCACTTTGTATCCCGTGCCAACCGGCCTGAGCAACAGACGTTCTGGTGCCAGGCATGCGGTTTGACCATCCACGCCGACGAGAATGCGGCGATCAATCACCAATCCCGCTTCTATGACCGCGAGATGAGGGCGTGCCGCAGCAAGGAGGCCGTCAAAGACTTGCTCGACGCCCGGCATGTCGCCTATCTGCAATCATCGGATGCCCGTAGTGCATCCGCCCGCCGAGAACCCGCCTTCGGGTGCGAAAGCATAAGCGGTCAATCCGGCGTAGGTCAGCACTCCGGCTCCTGCCGGAGGAAACATCCATCGCAAGCGTTATAAAATGCTATGCGGTGGGTAACTATCATGGACGCGAACAGCACAGCTATAGGGAGGGAGCGCGTGAGCGACAGGTCCGAGATAATCGACCCGCATCGCCACCCGGTGCGGTATATCACCCAGCAGCTCGGCGAGACCGCGAAGCAGGCGCGCGGCATGATCTGGCGTATTGTCCACGAGTGCGGCGCCGAGCAAGCGCTGGAGTGGCTGCGCGAGGCACAGGAGATCGAGTCGCACGGCGGCATGATGACCGAGGATGGAGAGAGGCGGCGCACGCCCGGCGGCGTGTTCTTCCAACTCGTGCGCGACAAGTTGGGCGGAAGCGGCGCGCTGGGAGACGCCCGGGCGATGGAGCGCTACCGCGCGATTTTCGGGACGCCCCGCTGGCGCGAGCGCGCCCGTCCTGGGTCCGGGGACGCCGCACCTCCGCCCCCACCTCCGCTTCCGCCAGCGCCGATCCCCTGGGAGGGGCGCGCCGCGCACTGGCGCGCGCTGGAGGCTAGGAGCGGAGGTGCGACCGCGCTCAAGCTCGAACTTACCGGCAAGCCGGGCAACGTGATCGAGAAAGAGCGGCAGACCATGCTGGTGCTCACGCACCACGGCGCGCTGCCGCCGATGCCGCGCGCGGTCCCTGTGCCGCCCGAGCCCATCGATCTCGCATACATCGTCACGATCAACGCCAAACACTGGCGGCCGGCGCAAGAGCGGCCGCCCGGCAGCCTGCTCACCTTCAGCGGCGTCGGTCTCTACGACCCGGAGCTAGAGGGGATGAGCGTGTTCGCCATGGGGCCGGTCAAGGTGCGCAACCCGGATGACCGGCTCGCGGAGGGCGATCTCAAACCGCCGGCCATCACCGTCGTCGGCCAGGTTGGGACGCCGCTCATCCGCCCCGATATTACGCTAGTACGCATGATCTACGCCGGCCCGCTGCCAGCGCTGCCGAAGGGCCTGGAGCGGCCCGACCCGGTGTCCGTGAGGCCGATCGGCCTCTACATCACCGCAAAGGCGTGGAGGAAGGTCGCCGCCGCGCTCGCCGATGACCCGGCAGATACTTTTATCGGAAGTGGAACGCCATACTACGATGCCGCGCTCGGCATGGTGGCGGTAAATATTACGACGGCCACAACCCGCGCGGTCGAGCGCGCGCAGCGCCAGAGTTCAGCTGCCGCCCCGTAAGCCGTGGGGGAGTGCTCCCATCAACGCATCATCTCAGCCTGGAGTACCATCTTGTCCTGTGAAGCGTGACACTCCGCGGGGCGTTAAGTCCCCGCGGTTTCTCACGACTGGCGACCAGTCCCGCGAGCTACAGCGGGGGAAAGCTGAAAGCCGAGAGCTGAAAGCTGAAACGAGTCGTTTTCAGCTTTCAGCTCTCGGCTTTTGCTTTCCCCTGCTGGCCGGTGTCCCGGCGTCTACGCATGAGCCGCTCGTTATGCGGGATACGATGCTTGATCTCATTTGGGGCGTGTAAAGCGCCCACCTGTCCTGTTTTATACCGTGACAGGATGTTGATCTGTCCTACTATGTCGCGATGCGCGCTGAAACCACACCGCCCGCAGGAATACGTCCTGCCGCGTGGTTTGTGCCTGCATCCACAATTGGGACAGGTTTGGGTCGTGTAGTGCTCGTCGACCAGTTCTACCACGATACCTTCCGCTGCGCCTTGTAGGTGATGTACTGGCGGACCTGGCCGTGGTTCCATTGCGACGCCCGGCCCCAACCTCGGCGCGCTGCACCGCCAGCTCTACCAGGCGCAGCTCGACGGTGAGATCACCACGCCGGAAGAGGCGCTCGCCTGGGCGCGCGCGCGTCGCGTAGGATCGTCACGAACAAGAGCGCGCTTTCGGCGCGCTCTCCAGCCGTCGCTGGTGTGCCAGGCGCTCCTACGCTTATGTCGAGCAAAATCATGCGTATTCGCCGCGTTACGCCGTTCCAACGGCCCAGATGTTGCGGCGATTGCGCAGTGTTTTCTGCTTGACGAGCGCGCCTATCACGGCATACTATGTATATATTCGACCACACAGAAGAAAGAGACCGCCTTGACCGCGACACCTATGTGGCCTCCGTCTGGCCAGAGCTGGCGTGATGCTGTGGCGCAAGAGCATGCGCTGGTCGGGGAGTGCCGTTTCAATGAGGCGCTGAAGGTCTGCGAGCGTATCTACGCCGCGGCTGAGGCCGCCGCCGCTCCGTCCGGGGTCCTCGCCATGTTATGGGCCCACCGCGGCGATATGCTGCGCCACCTCGAAGACCTCTCAGGCGCCGCGGACGCGTACGCCGAGTGCGTGCGCCGGCTCCTACCCATTGCCAAGCAGGCCGATTGTCCGCAGATCTTAATCATCCCGCTGCACACGTGGGCCGCCATCCAGTTGCGGCGGGGCCGCATCGATGATGCGCGCACCCTGCTGGACCAGGCCGACGAGGCGCTCGACCGTGCCGATCGGAGACTGAACCGCCGCCTTGTCCAGCTCCACACAACCCTGCTGCGTGCGTGGTCCGCGGTGGCAGCCGATGACCTCGCGTCGGCGCGCTATCTCTACATCCTGGCGCGCCAGAGTGCCGATCTCCTGCGGCTCACGCCCTCGCATCGGTTTCGCCAGGCGATCGATGACGGTTTTGGCTGGCTGGAGCGCCCGGCGGCGCTCCCACCCGATCCGTTCCTCTGGGATGAGCCGCATCTCGCGCGGCCGGCTCAGACGCTTCTTGCGCGCTGCGCCTGAACGTCGATAACAACAGAGCGGCCCGCGCAGAACGGCACAGGCGCCTGTGCCGTTCTGTTGTTGCAGCAGCATTTCTTCTGGCCTCCGTCAATTGTGGCCATCCGACAGCGCCTCAAACGTATTGGCTCTGTGTGCAAGCGCATCACGCCACGACGCACAACTGAGTCCAATGTGTTGGAATGACGCGTTGACGGCGTCAGAACACGTTGAATCGCATTTCTACCATCCTCATCACTTTTCTCCTTAATTTTCCTGGCTTCTAAGCTCACACAAAGTGCTCATGATATGCTACAATCTCCATCAGCAACTTATGTGTATCACACTGCCTCCAAACGTATCGGTCTTTGCACGCGAGCGCGCCATGCCGCTGCGCAGCAGAGTCCAATGTGTTGGAATTATGGGTTCACGGCGCCAGAACGCGGTGAACCACGAGTCAGGGTACGTTGAACGGCGCACACTATCGCGCCAAGAAAGGTACGGTGAACGATGCATGTTTATGCGATGGCGCTGGAGAAGGGTGGTGTTGGAAAGACATCGATCTCGGTCAATCTCGCGGCGGCGTTCGCGCGGCTGGATCTCCGCGTCCTGCTGATCGACCTGGATGCGCAGCGCCATGCCTCGCGCTGGCTCGGCGTCGACACAGAGGCGCTAACTGTTGAGGACAGCTTTTTAGGTGTCGCCGTGCAGCACCGGCAGCTTGCCGACTGTATCCGACCGACCGCCGAGGGGATAGATGTCGTCCCGGGCCATAAAGAATTGGTCGCGCTGCCCGACGTATTGAACCGCAGCATGGGCGGCGGGATCTACGTGCTGAAGAAGGCGCTTCAGGGGCTCGCCGAGACAGGCCGCGTCTACGACATTGTACTCCTGGATCTGGCGCCGGCGCGTGGCCCCGTGCTGGCAACGGCACTCGCCGCAGCGACTCGCTGTGTCGCCCCGGTGCAGGCCGCTGACCTGGTGCTACAGTCACTGCGCGATCTTGCCGAGTCCATCGTCCAGGCCCAGGAGTTCAACCCACAACTCCGCGGCCTCAGCGTGCTGCGCAACAACTACACGCCCCGCGCCGCGCTCGACCGGGTCTATGACCAGGCGCTCGGCGAGGGCTACTCCCCGGCGCTACTCCAGACTATTATTCCTCCGCGGGCGATCATCCGCCTGGCGAGTGGCGCGCAGCAGAGTGTGTTCTCCTACCGCGGGCCGGACGACACAGCGGTGCGCGAGGCGTTTCTCAAGGTCACCGAGGAGTTACTGGTGCTGGATGGGGTGCCGTCGTCATAGTCCTACCGGCATTCAGCCGAGGGCTTGTGGGACAATCCACAAGCCTGTCTATGACCAGACCATCCGCCTGAGCCGCAGGACACGGCGCTGACGGCGGAGCGTTGACCAGAGGTTCAAGACCGACGTTGGAATGCTGCTTCAGTTCCAACCTCTCGAAGCTCCGGTTGCAGACACCCTTCAGGGAAAGGACGAAACGAACCGGAGCGGGATGCCGCTGATCAACACGGTCGAGGAGAGCCGCCGAGGTACGTCCACCTCGGCGCGTCACCAGCCCCGTAAGGGGTTCCGTAAGGAAGGAACAGATGTGGTCTTTGTACTCGACAAACACAAGCGGCCGCTGATGCCCTGCACAGAGAAACGGGCGCGCCTGCTGCTTCGGCAGGCGCGAGCGGTGGTGCATCGCAGGGCGCCGTTCACTATCAGGCTCAAGGATCGCTCCGTCGCGGACAGCGCACTCCAGCCAGTTGTCCTCAAACTCGATCCGGGGTCGAAAACGACGGGCGTGGCCCTGGCGCGTGCTGCGGATACACCCGACGGTTCGGTTCACCACGCGCTGCATTTAGCCGAGATCACGCACAAAGGCGCGCTTATTGCCGAGCGGATGCGGAAGCGTGCGCAGGCCCGCCAGCGGCGGCGCACAGCCAATCTCCGCTACCGGGCTCCTCGATTCGACAATCGCCGCAGATCAGCGGGCTGGCTCACGCCGTCCATGCGCAGCCGCCTCGACAATCTGCTGACCTGGGCGCGGCGCTATGGTCGCTGGGCGCCGATACACAGCATTGAGCTGGAGCATGTGCGCTTCGATACGCAGTTGCTCCAGAACCCAGAAATCTCCGGCGCGGCGTACCAGCGCGGCGATCTCTACGACTACGAGCTGTGGCACTATCTGCTCGAAAAATGGGGCCGGGCGTGCGTGTACTGCGGTGCAACCAATCTGCCCCTGGAGCGCGATCACATCATCCCCCGCAGCAGGGGCGGCTCTGATCGGGCCTCTAATCTTACGGTCGCGTGCCGAAGGTGCAATCAGGACAAGGGCGACCGGACGGCGAGCGAGTATGGATACCCGGAGGTGCAGGCCCGTGCGCGAGTACCGCTCGCGGATGTGGCGGCGGTCAACACGCTGCGCTGGGCGCTGAGAAACCGATTGCAGGCGCTGGGTATTACCGTCGGCTGCTGGAGCGGCGGGCGCACCCACTGGAACAGGGTGCGGTTTGGCTTGCCCAAGACGCATGCCATCGACGCGCTGTGTGTGGGCCAGCTGGTGGGCGTGCGCGGGGATGATGTGCCTGTCCTGGGCGTGCGGGCGATGGGACGCGGGGCATATTGTCGCACCCGATACACCCGGTATGGGTTCCCGCGCGGCTACCTGCTGCGCCAGAAGCACGTTCACGGCTTCGCAACCGGCGATCTGGTGCGGGCCGAACTACCAGCCGGGAAGCATGCAGGGGTTCATATCGGACGAGTCGCTGTGCGAGCGAGCGGATCATTTCGTGTTGGCACCGTTGATGGGATCAGTTGGCGGCATTGCCGACTGCTCCAGCGGGCGGATGGCTACGAATATGCCTGGAAAGGAGGGGTGGCGCTGCCTCCCCAGCCGTGATCGGCGGGGTTTCTGCGCTACTAATTGAGATGAGCACAACAAAACGACAGCTCGATCAGATTGCCGCGATCAAAGCGCGCGTGGGGGGCCTCCCATCTACTCCCCCCAAAGATGGGCAGCCGGCTGCTGCTTCGGCAACGGCCGCACAGCAGGAAAGCGAGATCGACCGGGCTGCACAGGCCCGCAGCCACTTCACCGGGCGGGTCGAGCACCTAGTGGCGAACCGGGCGATCGAGCACATCCCGACTGGCCACATCGCGCCCGACCTGCGGCCCGAGATGCGCCAACCGCGCATGGTGCCGCTCCCAGAGGAGCTGGTTGTGCGGGGCGCAGTGCCGCCAGCCTACCAGGAGTTGGTCGCCGAGCTGCGCGACCTTGGCGCTTCCCTCACGAGGCGACAGCTCCAACCGATCGTCGTTTACCCTGGCAGCAGCCAGCAATACCCCGCCGCGCGCTACCTGATTCTGATCGGGCAGCGGCGTTGGACCGCCGCGCACCTCGTCGGAATGCTGTCAATCGACGCGGTGGTCATCGATCCACCGTCGCCACTCGACCGGGTGAGCCTCCAGTATGCCGAGAATGAAGACCGCGAGGACTTCAGCGATATGGAGCGCGCCTGGGCTCTCCAACAGTTCCGGCAGGCGATGGGCGACGAACAGACGCCCATCACTGACGCGATGACGCACCTGGGCATCAAGCGATCGCGGGCCTACCAGCTCCTGCGGCTGCTGGCCTTCACGCCGGCACAGCAGCAGACGATCGCCTTGCTCCGCCTCCAGGAGCGGCAGATTTTGAGTCTGACCGACGCGTTCCACCAGGGGAAGCTGAGCCAGCCGCAGGTGAGCGAGATCCTGCAACGGCTGAGTGAGATCGCGGCCGAGCGGGCGCTTGCCAACACGACAGCCGCGGACCAGGAGACCACGCAGGTCGGGGAAGCGCCGCGGCGGAGCGGCATCGACGCGGCGACGGTGGCGCGACTTGTCGCGCGCATGATCGACCAGCAAACGCCGCCCTCGAACACCGTTGTCCCGCGTTGGTACGCACCACTTCGGCAGAATGTCAGCGGCGCTACGCGCAATCTGCGACGGGCATTCGATCGGGTGGACAAACTTGGGCCGCAGGAAGCCCGCGAGCTGCGCGACGATTTGCACAACCTCCAGACGCAGGTGGGGCGGCTGCTGGAGCGGGTCGGGCAGGTACAGACCGACAATGCCGAGAAAGAAGTAGCGAACGGATAGTTGCGAACGTTTCACGGCGACGGGCACCACGTATCTGCTACGCGATAGCCAGTCTGTCCCACGCCACCTCCAAAACACTAAGAGCGCCTGATACCAGGCGCTCTCAGTATGTCAGCAAGCCACCCCATCAACACGACATAACGTACATCAATCGAGCAGCAAGCGCGGATAGATTTCTACTCCGAGCGCGTCCCAGCGCACACCCTGCCGATCGGGGGTCAGGCGCCAGCGGGCGCGCTCGTCGACCGGCGCCGACATCAGCGGTTTCCAGCGCGCCAAGTAGGCGCTCACCGTCACGCCGTTCGTGAGGTCGAACGTCAGCCGCAGATCGTCGAACCGCACGAACCGGACCGACCAGGTCGAATCGCGAAACGGAACCGTGTGGGCCAGGACGCCGGAGACATCGGTGTTCAGGACTGCGCAGATCGCCGCGAGCATCGGCAGATCAATCTGTGATGTTCCGGCCTTAACGCGATTCCACCTGCTCCACGAGATACCGGTCGCCTTTTCAAGCGCCGCCGGCGTGTACACCTGAAGACGCTCGGGGATGTTATTCGTCAGCGGGTAGACGTTGATCTGGCGTGGCGGGATCTCGTTCCGCCGGACCGCGTTCGGACTCAGGCGCGGCAGCGACTGGCCCGGCGCGCGATAGCGCAGCAGCTCGCCCGGCAGGCAGATGAACACGCTACAGAGGGCGGCGACGGTGCGCAGCGCAATGCGGCCCTGATACGGGACCAGCTCCGTTTCCGCCGCAGCACCCCCCAGCGCATGCGCCTGAACTCGCCGCGGCAGCAATTCGTTGATGGTCGAGCGGCTGAGGCCGCTGATACGCGCCAGTTCCTGCTGCGTGAGCGGTGTGCGCCAGCGCTCGGCCGCGACCAGCAGCAGCTCGTCGAGACCACAGATGACGTCGCCGATACTCTCCACAGCCTGCTCCCCATGCGTCGGTGATCGCGGCAAGACGCGTCGTCCAAGCCGTCCAGCCAGCCAACACCATATCAAGATCGCTATTTAGGCGACAAATTGTAGCACGTTTAGCGATTCTCCGCCGCCGGAGGAGCTTCCTGCGACCCGTTTTCTTACCTGTTTCACAACCTGTTTCACGGCTGTTTCACAGCACCCTGACGCCGTGAACATGCATCGCCAGAAAGTGTAAAACGCTTCTCGATACCTCCGTTTGCGACTCATCCGGCCGCGATTGCCAAATAAGCGCATTGGGAAGCCGCAAAGGCGCATTTTGGCCGTCTCACGGCTATCGTCGAACTTCGGCTGCCGGCGGCCGTGTTTGCCGCATTGGGACGCGCTCTCCGCTTGTAACGTACAGGACGCCTCACGTGCAAGAGATATGTGCGAAGGCGCCGCGGCACCGCAGTCGCTGCATCGGCTATGCAGTGATAGCCGTTGTCATCGGTGGAGCTGCGCCAGCCTGGAGTGGCCAGAGTAGGTGCGCGGCAGGCCGCTCCGTCGGCTGCTCCGCCTGGCAGCGCTGCCACAGCGCGATCCGCGCATCCAGCTCGGCGCCCAGCAGCGTCAAGTGCCCACGGGAAAGCGCTGTCGCCTCTTCCTGCGGGAGATAACGGAGCGCCGCAGCTACACGCAACAGCGAGGAGATGATACCGCCGTCGACCTGGTCCAGTTCATACACCGCGCCGCTCATTGCGTCGAGGTAGACGAAATCAAGCGCATACTCCGAATCCCCCTGTGTCCCATCGCCCAGAAGATGCAGCACATAGCCCGTCCCAAACATATTCGGCAGCACGCGCGCCAGCATGCCCCTGATGACGCCGCCTGAACGCTCTATTGCGTCGAGCTGGACAACGGCATCTGCTTGCAGTTCGATTGGCTGCCGTGGTTGTTGGTTTGACATAATAAAACTCTGTTCCGGGTACCCGAGCCCGACGGCCGTCTTGACCGGTCTGGTATGACTCGGTATACTGACCATGGCCTGGTTCGCCAGGCTGAGCAACAGCGAGGAGGGACTGGGCAGTCCCCACCACAGCGTCCTTGTATCGGTTCGTGTTGCGGTGGCCATCCCCACGGATCGTTTCAAGGGCGTTGTGCTGTGTCCTCACCAATCCAACACTCAAGCGACGCCTCCCACCGCCCCAAACAATCCTGGCTTAGCGCAGCGGTGTCGGCCCAAATACCGCCGGCCAATCCTGCTGCGGGATCTGCTGTTTCACAAGCAACGCAAACGCAAAATACCAGTCCGGCTCACTCGCTAGGATTTTCGCCTGCTGCGCCAGGGCCATGCAATGGCGCATGCCAAGTCGTCCGATGATGCGTGGAATCTGCGCCGCTGCCGCGGGGTTCCTACATCGCAGCGTCGTGATGATCTGCCGGGTCGCAGATTGGAGGTCCCCCGCCGCGGCCGGCCGCATGGTTACCGGTTTCTCCGGCGCCCGCTGCGCAGCGAACGCAAGCGCATCCTGGAGTTCGCGGATGAGCGCCTGGTCGTCATCGCTGTAGCGGACGTGCTGGGTGTCCGGCAGGCGCTCCAGCAGCCAGGCGATCCGCGCGAGAGTCCGCGCAAGATCCGTGTCCGGCAGCGGCTGCTGCCCGGCGAGAATACCCGCCAGCAGCGCCGCGCGCTGTTCCTGCGCGGCCGCATCGTATTGGCGCTGGGCCTCCTCCGCTGCCTGGCGCGCCTGCTCGACCGCGACTTGTTCCGCCGCCAGGCGCTCCAACTCCGCGCGGTGACCCTCCTCAGCCAGTCGAGTCGCGTTCGACACGCGCGCCAGGGTTTCCGCATCCGGGGGTGCGTAGAGGTAGTCGCGCAGCGCGTCAACGATAGCCCACTCGCCCGACGTGTAGCTGAAGCTGTGGAGGTCCGGGAGCCGCAGCAAGAGCCGGTGAATGCTCCGCACCACAACACCGGCATCGACCGGATTCCATGGCTCGTCCTCCGTGAGTGCCGCTGCCTCCGCCTGGGCGATCGCGCGGCGCTCAGCACGCTGCCGCCGGCGCGCCGCGGTCGTCTGG
>LJCR01002699.1 GCA_001399705.1 Kouleothrix aurantiaca | reverse complement strand
GTGTATACCTTGTGCGCAGCCTTCGCAGAGCCTGCCGCAGCCTTCGCAGAGCCTGCCGCAGCCTTCGCAGAGCTTGACGCAGCTTTCGCAGAGCCTGCCGCAGCTTCGCAGAGCCTGCCGCAGCCTTCGCAGAGCCTGACACAGCCTTCGCAGGGCATGCCGCAGCCTCCACACGGCCTGACGCAGCCTTCGCAGAGCCTGACACAGCCTTCGCAGAGCTTGACGCAGTGCCCACACGGCTTGACGCAACGCCTGCCTACGAGTACTCTGGAAAGAACATTCTTTTTACAGCGGGCAAGCTTCCAGAAAATTCATCTGACCGCCAGATTGAAGCAAAACAGCCTTCGCTTCCTAGAATCTGAGTGCAAGGAAATGTATTTTCCAGAGAAATGAGTGCCAGTTGCGCGTTTCATGGCTTTGTGCTACCGTTGCCAACCCCACGGCAAGTGCTGAGCCGGCCTGTGCCCCACCCATGTGTGGTATAACTGCGCTTCACCCGCGGCGAGTCTGCGCCATGTTCCTGGCTGAAACAGTGCGCAGAGAAGGAAATGCCCTTGGGATGGGAAACACTCGAACAATGGGGTGACGATGCCACTCGTATCGAGCGGCTGGCTGGCGGCGTGGCCAACGACGTATGGAGCGTGCGCGTCAATGGCCAGCTCGCGGTCGCTCGTCGCGGCACCCGCAGCGACGCCGACCTTGCGTGGGAAACCGACCTGCTTGCGCACCTCGACCGCGCCGGTTTGGCCGCACCCGTGCCGATCCCAACCAAGGATGGCCGCCTGTTCGCCAGCGGCGTGGTGGTGATGACGTACGTCGAGGGCAGATCGCCCGAGACCGAGGCCGACTGGCGGCGCGTGGCCGGCACACTCCGCCAGCTGCACCAG
>LJCR01002696.1 GCA_001399705.1 Kouleothrix aurantiaca | reverse complement strand
GCTTCGCCGGTCGCCGGCGTGAAATCGAACGCCCGCTCCACGCGCCGCAGCAGCGGCGATACGGCCACGACGACCACAACCAAGCGCCGGCAGAATAAGACCAAGCGAAAGTAAACAGACGGCATGGCCCTGCAGCCCTCGCCCCGCCTGATTCATAGCCACGCGCCGATCCGCATCTGCGACAACGGCGGCTGGACCGACACATGGTTTGCGGGCCACGGCGCGGTGTGCAATATCGCGGTCTCGCCCGGTGCTGGGGTGCAGATTGCCGCCACGCCGCGCACACCGGGCACGCCGCACGTCACCCTCCACGCCGTCAACTACGGTCAGCACATCCCCTACGAGCCAGCCGCCTGGGGCGCGCGCCCGCCCTTCGAGCACCCGCATCCGCTGCTCGCCGCCGCGCTGGCCGAAATCGCGCCGCCCGACGACCTCGCGCTCGATATCGAGATCGCCTCGCCCATCCCTGCCGGCGCATCCACCGGAACCTCGGCCGCCGTCACCGTGGCGCTGCTGGGCGCGCTCGACGCGCTGCACCCTGGCCGGCGCACCGCCCACGAAATCGCCTACGCCGCGCATCGCGTGGAAGCCGTGCGCCTGGGCCAGCAATGCGGCATTCAGGATCAGCTTGCCTCGGCCTATGGCGGCATTTCCTACATCGAAATGATGCGCTACCCGCACGCCAGCGTTTCGCCCATCCGCCTCGCGCCGGCCCTGCGCTGGGAGCTTGAGCGGCGGCTGCTGCTGGTGTTTCTTGGCGCGGCGCACAGCTCGTGGGACGTGCACGGCAGCGTGATTGCGCGGCTCGAGCAGGAAGGTGGCGCGTCGCCGCAGCTCGCCGGCCTGCGCCACTGCGCGGCGCTCATGCGCGACGCCCTGTATGCCGG
>LJCR01002697.1 GCA_001399705.1 Kouleothrix aurantiaca | reverse complement strand
GCTGTTGGGCTGAGCTGCGCGGTTGGCGCAAGCACCCCGGCACCTGCGCCACACGCCGACACGAGTATGGCGCATATGACGAAGACGAGCGAGCGACGCATGATCAGGTTCTTTCTCTTCTATCGGTGGCTCCCGACAGAATAGACGCCGCTCGCCCGGCTGAGGTTTCGCGCTAGGCCAGCGCCTCCACGAACACGATCGAGTTGCTGTCGGGGTCGAGCACCGTCACCACAGCGGCGTCGCCGGCCTGTGCCTCGTCGAAGAGCGTGCCGCCGGCCGCCAGTGCGCGCTCGACCGTTCCAGCCAGGTCGGGCACGGTGAAGCTGAGCTGGTGGCGGCTGCGATCGGCCTGCACGCCGGCCAGCTCCTCGGGGCACACCACAAAGGTTGTGCCGAGCAGCGTGCCGCGGTAGACAGTGGTGTCCTGCAGCGGCACCGGCTCCAGCTCGGCGTCGAACACGGCATTGTAGAAACGCACCACCGCCTCGATATCAACTGCCGCCTGCGTGATCTGGGCCAGGGCAAACGCGCGATCGGCCATGGTCGTGCTCCTTGCTAATTCGCTCCGTTCGCGTTCAGAATAGCACAGATGAGCTAGCTTCGCAATGGTTTGCGGGCCGCGCAAAAGCGCTCGATCCACGCCACAGCAGTGGCGACACCGTCCTCGGCGCGGATACGCTCGCCCAAGGCAGATGCATTTGCCGCAAAGCGCGGGGTGCCAAGCAGTGCGTCGATTCGCTGTGCCAGCGTGTCGGCACTGAGCTGCCCACGCGGCAGCGGGCGCGGCCCAACGCCCAGCTCGAACACGCGCCGGCCCCAGAACGGCTGATCGGCCATGTGCGGCACGATCAGCGTGGGCTTGCCAGCCGCCAGGCCAGCGGCAGTGG
>LJCR01002698.1 GCA_001399705.1 Kouleothrix aurantiaca | reverse complement strand
GCCCGTTCGCGCAGGCGGCGCCGGCGGCGGCGCGGACACCGGGTGATGACCTGTTTACCTTTGATAGCGCGCCCGCGGCGCCCCAGGCGGCCCAGCCCGCCGCGGCCAGTGGAGGCACCTTCAACTCCTTCTTTGATATGCCGCTGGACGGGGAGGCCACGCTGGCGCCGGAGCCGCAGACGGCCGATCCGGGCAGCACACCCGCTCACGATGATCTGAGCCTTACCGCGAGCGCGCCGGTGGATCTCGGCGATTTCGCGAACACCAACAGTTTTCCAAGCGCTGCTCCAACCACGGACGGATTGTTCGGCGACATCTTTGCGCAGCCGCTCGACGGTCTCACTCCCGCGCCCTGGCAGGACGGCGCAGCCGCCGGGGATGTCACGAGCCCGGCGCCCACATCCGGTGGAGATGATCTGAGCTTCGATCTGTTCGCGACGCCGCTGGATTTTGGCGGCATGCCCGCGACCACGGCAGATACGCCGGCGCCCGCGTCCGGTGGGGACGATCTGAGCTTCGATCTGTTCGCGACGCCGCTGGATTTTGGCGGCATGCCCGCGACCGCGGCAGATACGCTGGCGCAACCGTTTGCTTCTGGGACTGACCTCTCATCTGCCGGCAGCATCTTCCCGACGTTCGGCGCGGAGGAGCTGTGGGGCCTGGACAGCGCATTGAATGAGTCTGCGACTCAGCCGGCCGCTGATGAGGCGCAAGAGCAGAGCTGGGGCACTGGGCTCTCGGATGACAGCGCTGATGGGAACGGCGTGTTCTATTTGCCGACTGGTGCCACCGAGGCGGCCGCGCCCGCTGAGATGCCGGATGTGCAGATCGTCTCCGCTGACTTTCAGGGATGGCAGGACGCGCCGGACGCGATCGCGTCCGGCGCG
>LJCR01002691.1 GCA_001399705.1 Kouleothrix aurantiaca | reverse complement strand
CCACGCGGCGGTAAACGCGCAGATGCCGCCCGAGCTGTAGCCACACAGTGCGCGCCCGGCCGGGTTGCTGGTGATGGCGTACTGCGCCTGGATGGGCGGCAGAATTTCTTCAAGCAGAAAGCGCGCATAGGCGTCGCCCAGCGAGTCGTACTCGAAGCTGCGGTTGTCGTCGCCGCCGTACACCGGGTTGCCGGGGCCGGGGCTGCCCGCGTTGATGAACAAGCCAAGCGTCACCGGCATCTCGCCGCGGTGGATCAGGTTGTCGAACACAAAGTTGGCGTTGAACGCTGGGCGGAGGTAGCGCTCGCCATCCTGAAATATCATCAGGCAGGCAGGCTGCGCGGCGGCATATTGCTGCGGAACATAGAGCCAGTAGTCGCGCGCGGTGCCGGGGTAGATCGCGCTGCTGGTCCATGATGCGCGCGTGATCGTGCCGCGCGGCACGCCGGCCTGCGGCAGCGAGTCGGGGCCGAGCGTGTAGGGTTCATTGCCCGCGCAGCTTCGGTCGAAGGCCGCGCGATCCTGATCCGACATGCCAGGGGCACGCGGCGCGCTTGCGGCGGCTGCATTCGATCGATCGTCGGGCATCCCAACGCTCAGTTCTGCTTAACAGAGCGGCTCGGTTGCATGGATGTGCTAGTCGATATGATACGACAGAATCTGCAAATTGTGGTAGTTGCCCTGGCGGTCGCGGGTGTGGCGCGAAAGCGTGCCTTCGACTTTGAAGCCAAGCTGCTCGAAAATCGCACGGCCCGACTCCTGTTCTTCGGCCATTTCGACGATCACTTTGTTCACACCTAACGAGCGGGCAGCATCGAAAATCGCGCGCGCCAGCAGCACGCCCACGCCCTGGCGGCGCCATTTGGGGTTCACCAGCAGCACAATGTC
>LJCR01002694.1 GCA_001399705.1 Kouleothrix aurantiaca | reverse complement strand
TCTTGGCACCCTGGTGAGCAATGGCGTGAAGCTCAGCACGATGATCTGGGGGCCGCCCGGCATTGGCAAATCGAGCATCGTGGCGCAGGTTGCCGCCGCGCACGGCCTGGAATGCATCGACCTGCGGCTTTCGCAGCTTGCGCCAACCGACCTGCGCGGCCTGCCGGTGGCCGAGAATGGCCGCTCGCACTGGTACCCGCCCGAATTCCTGCCGAGCGAAGGCGCGGGCGTGCTGTTTCTTGACGAGATCAACATGGCTCCGCCGACCATGCAGGGCATGGCCCAGCAGCTGATTCTCGACCGCAAGGTGGGCAGCTACCAGGTGCCCGATGGCTGGTTTATCTGGGCGGCGGGCAACCGCGAAGAAGATCGCGCCGCCGTGTTCGACATGCCTGCGCCGCTGGCAAATCGCTTTCTCCATGTCGATGTCGCGCCCGATTTCGAGAACTTCAAGTCTTACGCCCTGGCGCGCAGCCTCCACGAGCATGTGATCGCCTTTCTGTCGTTTCGCCCGGCGCTGCTGCACCGCAGCGACGCGCTCCAGCCGGCATGGCCGTCGCCGCGCTCGTGGGAAATGGCCAGCCAGCTCCACGCGATCGGGCTGGATGTGGCCGCCGCTGTGGGCGCGCCTGCCGCCGCCGAGTTCAACGCCTTTGCGGCGCTGTACAGCCAGCTCCCCGACCTCGACCGCATCCTGGCTGGCGCGGGCGACGATATTGCTTTTCCCGAGGAGCCATCGGTGCGCTACGCCACCACGGTTGGCCTGACCGCCCGCGCCGCCGACGCGCCCGCCGCCTACCACGCGCTGCGCTGGCTGGCTGGCGTGGCCGCCAGCGAGTGGGTGCAGCTCTGCGCCGCCGACCTGTTTGCGATGATGCGCGCGCGCGG
>LJCR01002695.1 GCA_001399705.1 Kouleothrix aurantiaca | reverse complement strand
GGGATGTGGGCCTCGCCTGCGGCGGCATGATCGACGTCTTTGTCGAGCCGCTGGGCGCGTAGGTGCCGCATCTGCGCACAATTAGCCTGCCGGCGCTCGGCGAGCACGAGTCCGCGCGCTACCCGTTCAGCGTCCCGGCTATCGCCGCGCTGGCGGGGGCGCAGCTTGAATTTGCCACGCCAGTCACCTTTTTTGTGGGCGAAAACGGCTCGGGGAAATCGACGCTGCTCGAAGGGCTGGCATGCGCCGCCCGCTCGATCACCGTGGGCAGCGCCGGGGCCGAGCACGACATCACACTCGAATCGGCGCGAGCCCTGGCCCGCCGGCTGAAGCTCTCGTGGGCCGCGCGGCGGCATGCTGGCTTCTTCATGCGCTCGGAAGACTTCTTCGGCTATGTGAAATGGCTGCGCGCCACGCGCGAAGGCTTCGAGCGCGACCTGGCCGCGATCGACGAAGAGTATAAGGATCGTTCCGAGAAGGCGCGCGGCCTGGCGCGCATGCCTTTCATGCGCGAGCTGCACGACATGGAGCGGCGCTATGGCGCGGATCTGGACGCCAACTCGCACGGCGAAAGCTACTTCCGCCTGTTTCGCTCGCGCTTTGTGCCCAACGGCCTCTACCTGCTCGACGAGCCCGAAGCGCCGCTCTCGCCCATGCGCCAGATCGGCCTGCTCGCCATGATCAAAATGATGGTCGAGGAGCACAACGCGCAGTTCATTATCGCCACGCACTCGCCGATCCTGATGGCCTTTCCCGACGCGACGATCTACAGCTTCGACACCGCGCCGGTGCGGGCGGTCGCCTACCAGGATCTCGAGCACGTCAGCGTCACCAGGGAGTTTCTTGCAAATCCGCAGCGCTATCTGAGGCATATATGGGCATCTACGA
>LJCR01002692.1 GCA_001399705.1 Kouleothrix aurantiaca | reverse complement strand
GATATAGATGAGGACATAGCAATGGCAACCCACCTGATAAACAGCGTCCAGCGCCACACCAGCATGCGCATGGCCGCCCCCGATACATCGAATAGCTGGCGCACTCAGGCGATCGACGCCTTTATTCACGGCAAGCACGACAACCTCGCGGCCCTGCGCGTCGATCTGGCGGCTCGCGTCGCGGCACTGACCGGCCAGCCAATCGCGCCCGAGGCAATCGCCGTCACCCGCGCAAGCAAGATCGCCCGGGTTGTGGTCGATGGCGTGCGCTTCCAGCTCCAGAACGGCGAGCTAAGCATTCTGCGCACCTGTGTTGAGTGCGGCCTTACGACGCACGCCAGCCCGCCGATCAGCAGCCGCGCCGACTTGGGCTACGCCCTGGCGGGCTGGCAGCCGCGCGGCAACTGCTGCACCCCCGACGAAGACGAAGACTGGGCGCTCTGGTAGGCATTTTGGCCCGCATTCAGGGGCCGAGATCAGAAAACAGGGTGGGAACGCGATCTATCAACAGATGACGCAGATTACGCAGATATGAAGTTCCTCATCTGCGGAATCTGCGTCATCTGTGGATGAATTTTGGGATGTTGACATGGCCCGGCGCGGGCCTGTTTTGTGCGAAATTCACCGATTTTGCCCCACCGCAGTCTCACCGCAGTTGGCCCGCAGCCCTACCGCAGAGTGGCTGTGCTATGCTCCTGGCAAGAAACGCAAACAACACAGGAGCACTGTAATGAACTACAACAGCTACACCGACAACAACGCCGACTGCCCCGACCACGGCCCCTACGTCGACGACGACTGCCCGAAGTGCTAGTGCGCGTGAGCGACGACCGACCGCCGACGACAGACTACGGGCGCTATCGCAAAAGCAGATTAGTTGAGCCACAG
>LJCR01002693.1 GCA_001399705.1 Kouleothrix aurantiaca | reverse complement strand
GCATTCGCTCGGTTGAAGGCGAAGGCACGACGGTGGAAGTGCGGGTGCCGCTGGCGTAATCTGTTTCCGGCCCGGCCGGCGCGGCGAAAACCCGGCGCAAGATTTGACGCAGGGCATATTTGCCGCTACAATATGCAGGTTCAAGCGCGCGTTTCGCCGCTTTTTTGTGTGTAGCGCAAAGAACAACTATGTTTGAAAGTCTTTCCGACCGTTTGCAGACGGTTTTCCAAAAATTAGGTGGCAAAGGCAAGCTGACGGAAGACGACGTCCGCGAGGCAATGAAACAGGTGCGCCTGGCATTGCTCGAGGCTGACGTTAACTTCAAAGTCGTCAAAGAATTTGTCGCCAAGGTCACCGAGCAGGCAATTGGCGAGGAAGTCACCAAGAGCCTGACTCCGGCCCAGCAGGTCGTCAAGATCGTCAACCAGGAGCTGGTTGAGCTGCTTGGCAGCGCAAACGTGCCCTTGGTCGAGTCCAAGCCCGGCCCGACGGTGCTTATGATGGTGGGCTTGCAGGGCGCCGGTAAAACGACGCTTTCGGCCAAGCTGGCGCTGTTCCTGCGCAAAAAGGGCAAGCGCCCGCTGCTGGTTGCCGCCGACGTCTACCGCCCGGCCGCGATCACGCAGCTCGAGTCGCTGGGCAAGCAGCTCAACATCCCGGTGCACTCCGAAGGCACCGAGGCCAGCCCGCCGGCGATTGCGCGCAACGCATTGCAGCGCGCCCGCGCCGAGGGTATGAACTATGTGATCGTCGACACCGCCGGCCGCTTGCAGATCGACGATCGGCTGATGGACGAGCTGGAGCAGATTGTCGCGGCCGTGAACCCGGCCGAGAAGCTGCTGGTCGTTGACGCGATGATCGGCCAGGAGGCCGTGAAAGTCGCCGAAG
>LJCR01002689.1 GCA_001399705.1 Kouleothrix aurantiaca | reverse complement strand
AACGCCAACTACGGCGACCGACGGGCGAGGATCGAGTAGAAGGACAGAAGCCGCTCCTACTCCAGCCGCGCCGAGCATCACGCTTAACCCGCCAAAACCCGTGCCAAATGCCGGGGCTCGGAACATGGCCACGCCGAGGGCAATGAGACCTATCGGCAGAAAGATGAGTCCTGTGATGGGCAACGCATCGAATATTCCATGGATCGCCTGCCAGAGCAGGACGAGCGTGGCCTGCGCCTCGCGGGTCGCGCCGGGAGCGTGGTAGAGGTCGGAAATCGGTGTTTGCCAGATGTGGTGGAGGGCATCGGCTGCAAGCACCACCAAGCCCAGAATGCCCAGAACACTCCCGAAGAGCGCGGGCGCGAGGCTTGTCTCCCGAAGCGCGCGATACAAGGCCAGGAAGTGGGGAACCCACAAGATAAGAACCGCCAGATACAGAGTGTTCTCGACGATGCGCGCCGTTCTAACATCGGGAAACCTTGCAACCTCCACAAAATTTGTTCCCACAAACACGCCTACGATCACGAAGACGACCATAAAGACGATGCCGCCCACGATCCCGGCCAGCCCACCCCAGCGCAAAACGCTTTTCTCCTGCGCCGTACTCTGTACACTATTCATCACGCATATCTTTCTCTGAACGGTATTCACAAGGCCCGTTGCATTGAGCATGGATACACCTATGAGCAACATCAGCCCTGTCCACGAATGAGCCGCAGGCCAGTGGCAAGCAGCCAGACGAGCCACAGAGCCAGGCCCAGAACCCCAACGAACACCAGTGGCGAGCCATCCGCGATGGCGAGGTTGCCGGCCCCGGCCAGGAGGGGCAGGCTGCCGCCCGCCACGCTAAGCAGCCGCTGCCACGGTCGCGTCAAGCCGCTGGCATGCG
>LJCR01000269.1 GCA_001399705.1 Kouleothrix aurantiaca | reverse complement strand
CAATGGCGCATACCGCCGGGCGCGAGATCGCCGTGGCCGCGCGGGCGGTTGCCTTCTGGAATGCGGTCGCGGCGCACTGCGCCGCGCATAACGCCGGCAAAACGCGCCTGTTCGACCAGCTCATCCCCTCGATTCGCACGATCCAGAACGGCAGCGACGGCCTGACCGACTGGGCCGAACTCACCGTCGGCCTGCGCCTGCCGCCCGGCATCACGCCCGATGCGCTGGCCGCCACGCTACGCGAGTTCGCGCAGGGCGGAGAATTATCCTTCCGTGGTGGCTGCGAAGCCTACCAGGGCGACAAAAACAACCCGCTGGTGCGCGCCATGCTGCGCGGAGTGCGCGGCGCGGGTGGCACGCCTGGCTTTCTGCTGAAAACTGGCACCGCCGACATGAACGTCGTTGGCCCGGCGTGGCGCTGCCCGATCCTGGCCTATGGGCCGGGCGCCTCCTCGCTCGACCACACGCCCGAGGAGCATGTTGAAGTGGATGAATACCTGCGCGCAATCGACGCGTTGGAGACGGCGCTGCGCGCGCTGGCGGTGCCGGAATCGCCGCCACAGGGTTGAGCGCCTGTGACTCAGAGTTGGCGATGGATGACAAAAAAGGCATTGAAGTTCTCAAAAATTCGTGGTAAAATGGCGGGCGATCGGCGTGCAATTGGGCACGCCAATCATTTAGGCTCAGTCCTTAGCACTCGGGGTGCTTGAGTGCTAAACTGTGAAACGCTGAACAGCATCCAGGTTTGCTGCTATGGCCGCCGAAATGACTGAACGTCGCCAGCTCATTCTGAAGCTGGTGATTCAAGAGTTTATCGAAACATCCACGCCCGTCGCCTCTGAGCTGCTGGTGCGCAAATACGCGCTGACCTACTCGTCAGCGACGATTCGCAACGAGCTGGCCGCGCTGGAAGGTCTCGGCTACCTGACGCACTGGCACACCTCGGCAGGGCGCGCCCCCACCGACGCGGGCTACCGCTACTACGTCGAAAACCTGATGGACCGCACGCCGCTCTCGGCCACCGAGCAGCGCACCATCCGCCATCAGTTCTACCAGGTGCGCTCCGAGCTCGACCAGTGGATTCAGCTTGCCGGCGCGGTGCTGGCGCGCACAGCCCAGAACGCCTCGGTGGTGACGGCCCCGCGTGCCTACCAGGCGCGCTTCAAGCATCTTGAGCTGATCGCCATTCACGACACGACGGTGCTGCTGGTGCTGGTGCTGCACGACGGCACGATTCGCCAGCAAAGCTTCACGCTCGAAACCGCGCGCCCGCAGGAAGAACTGAGCCGCAGCGCGGGCAAGCTGAACGACCGCTGCCACGACGCGCCAATTGCGCGGATCGAAGAAACGCTGCAAGGCGAGCGCGCCGCCGAAGCGCCCCAGCTCGACGAGCTGGAGCTGCTGGTGCTTGACCTGATCGTCAAGGCGATGGGCCAGCTCGAAGACCAGCTCAACAGCCAGTTCTACAGCAACGGCCTGATCGAAATGCTCAACCAGCCCGAGTTCGCGCAGGTTGCGCGCGTGCGCCAGGTGCTCGAAATGCTGCAAAGCGGCAAGGGCCTTGGCCCGCTCATCCCACGCGTGCTCGCCAGCAATGGCGTGCAGGTGATCATTGGCGGCGAGCACAGCCGCGACGAAATGCGCGAATACAGCGTGGTGCTGTCGCGCTATGGCGTGGCCGACGAAGTGGTGGGCATTCTGGGCGTGATTGGCCCGACGCGCATGGCCTACCCGCGCACGATCTCAACGGTGCGCTACATCTCAACAGTTATGAGCGATATGCTGAATAATATGTATGGCGGCGAGAGCAACCGCGCCTAGCGCAATTGTAAGAAACATGGATTAATCCGCAGATTACGCCGATTACGCAGATACGGCTTGCAAAAGCAAACAGCAATCTGTGAAATCTGTGGATGAACTTGCGCCCGTGTGCCGGTGAGAACAAGCCGAAGTTCAAACCACCCAACTGGAGGATATTCATAATGACCGATACATCGAAGAATGAGACCAACGCAACAGGAGCACCCGTGACCGACGAAGCCCCCAACACCGCCAGCGCCGATGTCGAGGCCCTGCAGGCCCGCGTCGCCCAGCTGGAAAAAGAAGTCGCCGAATACAAAGACCAGTGGCTGCGCGCCGTGGCCGACTACAAGAACGTCAAGCGCCGCACCGACCAGGAGCGCGCCGACCTGATTCGCGGCGCCAGCGCGGGCCTGATCCTCAAGCTGCTGCCGGTGGTCGACGACCTTGAGCGCGCCATGAACAGCGTCACGCCCGAGGTCTACGCCTCGCAGTGGTACAGCGGCTTCAAGCTCATCCCGCAGAAGCTGCAAACCGTCCTCGACAGCGAGGGCGTCACGCCAATCGCCGCGGTCGGCGCGGATTTCGACCCGAACTTCCACGAAGCGGTGATCTACGAAGCCGCCGGCGAAGGCCAGGGCGGCAAGGTCGTGGCCGAATTGCAGAAGGGCTACATGCAGCGCGAGCGCGTGCTGCGGCCGGCGATGGTCAAGGTGGGGCAGGAATAAGTTTCAGGTTGAATGTTTGCAGGTTGCGGGTTGCCGTGTCTATGCACCCTGAAACCTGCAACGTGAAACGTTTCAACCGTTTAGGAGTATGTAATGGGCAAAGTAATCGGCATCGACCTCGGAACGACGAACTCGGCGGTCGCGGTCATGGAAGGCGGCGAGCCGGTAGTGATCTCGAACGCCGAGGGCAACCGCCTGACGCCGTCGGTAGTGTCTGTCAATAAATCGGGTGAGCGGCTGGTTGGCCAGGTTGCCAAGCGCCAGGCCGTCACCAACCCCGAGAACACGCTCTTCTCGGTGAAGCGCTTTATGGGCCGCAAGCTGAACGACCCGATCGTCCAGCGCGACCGCGACCTGATTCCCTACAAGCTCGCCAGCGCGCCGAATGGCGATGTGCGCGTGCTGCTCAGCGGCAACGAGCACTCGCCGCAGGAAGTATCGGCCATGGTGCTGCAGAAGCTCAAGGCCGACGCCGAAGCCTACCTGGGCGAAACCGTCTCGCAGGCCGTGATCACCGTGCCGGCCTACTTCAACGACACGCAGCGCCAGGCCACCAAGGACGCGGGCAAGATCGCCGGGCTGGAAGTGCTGCGCATCATCAACGAGCCAACCGCCTCGGCGCTGGCCTACGGCCTCGACAAGCAGGGCAAAGACGAGACGATCGCCATCTACGACCTTGGCGGCGGCACCTTCGACATCTCGATCCTGGAGCTGGGCGATGGCGTGTTCGAGGTGAAGGCTACCAACGGTGACACCCACCTCGGCGGCGACGACTTCGACCAGCGCATCATCGACTGGCTGGCGAGCGAGTTCAAGCGCGAAACCGGCATCGACCTGCGCAGCGACCGCACCGCGCTGCAGCGCCTGAAAGAGGCCGGCGAGAAAGCCAAGATGGAGCTTTCGACCGTGCTGCAGACCGAAGTGAACCTGCCGTTCATCACCGCCGACTCGAGCGGCCCGCGCCACCTGAACATCAACCTCACGCGCGCCAAGCTTGAGCAGCTGACCGGCGACCTGATCGACCGGACGATGGCGCCGGTGAAGCAGGCGCTGGCCGACGCCGGGCTGCGCCCGAACGATATCGACGAGGTCATTCTGGTGGGCGGCCAGACGCGCATGCCAGCCGTGCAGGAAGCCGTGCGCAAGTATTTCAACCGCGACCCGCACAAGGGCGTGAATCCCGACGAGGTTGTGGCGATTGGCGCGGCCATTCAGGCGGGCGTGCTGGCCGGCGACGTGAAGGACGTACTGCTGCTCGATGTCACCCCGCTGACGCTGGGCATCGAGACGCTTGGTGGCGTGATGACGCCGCTGATCGAGCGCAACACCACCATTCCCACGCGCAAGAGCCAGGTCTTCTCAACCGCCAGCGACAGCCAGCACAGCGTCGAGGTGCATGTGCTGCAGGGCGAGCGCGCCGAGGCGCGGCTGAACAAATCGCTCAGCAAGTTCGTGCTCGACGGCATCCCGCCCGCGCCGCGCGGCGTGCCGCAGATCGAGGTCACCTTCGACATCGACGCCAACGGCATTCTGAACGTGCACGCCAAGGACAAGGCCACCGGCAAGGAGCAGCACATCACGATCACCGCATCGTCGGGCCTGAGCGACGACGAGATCACGCAGATGGTGCAGGACGCCGAGGCCCACGCCGAGGACGACAAGCGCCGCCGCGAGCTGATTGGCGCGCGCAACCAGGCCGACAGCCTGATCTACACGGCCGAGAAAACCCTGCGCGACGCGGGCGACAAGGTTGATGGCGCGCTGCGCACCGATGTCGAGGATAAAGTTCGCGCGCTGCGCAACACGCTTGAGAATGACGACGTCACAGAGATACAGAATCGCATCGCCGAGCTGAATGTTGCGCTGCAGCAGGTGGGCCAGGCAATGTACCAGAACAGCGACGACGGCAGCACGGCCCCGGATGACGAGGACGTGGTCGAGGGCGAATACAAAACCGAGTAATCAGGGAACGGGAGCTGGGGTGAGGGGATGGTGGCGCAACGCTTCCATTCCCCAGCCTCCGCCCTCCATCCCCCATCGAGGAAAATATGGCGGCAAAGCGTGACTACTACGAGGTCCTGGGTGTGGCGCGGGGAGCCTCGCAAGACGAGATCAAAAAGGCATTTCGACGATTAGCCCGGCAGTATCACCCCGACATCAGCAAAGAAGCCGGCGCCGACGCGATGTTCAAAGAGATCAACGAGGCCAACGA
>LJCR01002690.1 GCA_001399705.1 Kouleothrix aurantiaca | reverse complement strand
GCTTCAGCGCGAACGGCGAGAACCTCGGGATCGTCTGGTTCCGCCCAGCCGTGATACATCAGCGGGAACCTGGCGCGTCGCTGGTGCGCGCTCAGTACATCCTCCAGCGGATAGCGGCGCACGGCCAGGTAGGACGGCTCGGGACGGCCGCGCAGCGCCCCGCGGATCGCCGCCTGGTGCGGGTCGAGAATCGTCCCGTCAGCAAGCTCGGCCCAGCCGTGCGCGATCGGCAGCGCATCGTCCGGCAGGTCGGTGTCGGGCGGGATGAGGAAGCCCTCGACATAGCGCGCGCCTGTGGGGCGGCCCAGCAACAGCAGCGCCACGATCGCCGCCTCCCAACATACATCGGCGCCGTAGCCGGCGGCGATGGCCTGGGCAAGCTGGCTGGAGCGCGCCCAGTCGACCCGCGGCGGTGCCGTCCTGCTCGCTTCGGCGGCGCTCTGCGCCGCCGGCACGCGACGTCCGGCCATCACGCGCCGCCTTTCTGCGGGAAGGGCAGTAGGGTGCGCAGGAAGACGCTCACCCCGGCCATCGCCCGGACAATCCGCTCCACGTTCGCAAACATCAATACCTCGGTCATACCAACTCGCCCTGTTCGCTCACAAACCCATGCTCCCGCGTTACGGTCGGGCCGTAGATCCGCTGCCCGCCCAGCTCGACCGAGGTCTGCCACAACGTGACGCGCTCGGCCAGCAGGGTCGCGCCCCGGTGGACACTGACGTAGAAGTGGTCGAGCGCGGCGCCGGGCCTCTCAACGCGAAACCAGGCGATGTCGGCGGGTACTGCCCGACGATCTCGTCCGGCACGCCGCCGAGGCGCGTAACGATCGGCACGATGTGGCGCACCCGCTCGGCCAGCAGCCGCGCCAGCCAGCCGCGCGCCTGGAGAT
>LJCR01002687.1 GCA_001399705.1 Kouleothrix aurantiaca | reverse complement strand
CGCAGACCCCGAGACCCGCAGAACCGCAGAACCGCAGAACCACAGAACCGCAGAACCACAGAACCACAGAACCACAGAACCGAGAGCCGCAGATGAGACATATATGCGGTACCTGCTGCATTATCAAGAAAGCGGTGCAGAAATCAAAGCAGAGGTTCTGCACTGCCAACATAAAACCCTATTCCCCATACCCTAAACCCCTGCGCTGAAAGCGCACTAATCTGCGTCATCTGTGGATGAGTTCGGTTTTTGAGAGGGCGTGCTTCCGCCCAATTGCCGATTGACGGTGCGGGCGTTTCTGCTATACTCAGCCGCAGAGCCGCGTTTTATTTCAATGGGAGGGAATAATGGACCAAGCAACAACGCTATCGGTGGGCGCCGCCGGGCGGGCCGGCACTGCCGCCCCGAACGCTCGCACCGCCGTTTGTCCAGTTTCCATCATTGAAAGGAACACGCTCACCCATGAGCAACAACTATTACGATCGCGACGACGATAGCTGGGACGAAGCCGACGAGCCGCAGTTCCAGCGTGTGCGCAAGCAGACCGGCAAGCAACAAACGGTGAAAGACGCGCGCAAGCAAGAGTCGAAGGCGTTCGGCCGCGCGATCAATAAGATGCACAAGCAGCGCCGGCGCATCGAGGGCGGCGGCAAGCCCTGATCACAGGCGTAATACACATACAGGCGAGGGTGGCACAACCGCCCTCGCTTTTTTGTGCCCGCATGTGCAATCGCCCTCGCCCCGGCCCGTGAACGGGCGGGCTAGATTAGGGCAAAGCCCGCCTTCGCGGGCTCCAACAGGCCACGAAGGTGGCCTTCGCTACGGGAGCCGAGGGCTTTAGCCCCACGGCGATGCCCATATTTGCAATCGCCCTCGCCCCGGCCCGTGAA
>LJCR01002688.1 GCA_001399705.1 Kouleothrix aurantiaca | reverse complement strand
ACATAGATCCGCTCGCGGTCGCCGCCAAAGCTCGCGGCATTGCGGTAGGCCCAGGCAACCGCGGCACGGGCCTGGCGCACAATCTCCTCGATGGTGACATCCGGGCACAGCGCGTAGTTGACCAGCAGCGTGGTCACGCCCGCCGACACCGGGCCGCGCGCCACGAGGTTGTATTCTTTGCTCGACAGCGAGCGCCAGTAGCCGCCATGGAAAAAGATCAGAATGGGCGCGGCGGGCCGCTCGGAGCGAAAGATGTCGAGATGCTCGGCGCGCGTCGGGCCATACGGCACATCAAGATCGCTGGGCAGGTCTTCGCGCACGCGGGCGCTTTCGCGCATGTAGAAATCGATGATGGCGGGAAAATTGGTGACCGACCGCCCAACGTCGTATTCAGCGTTGAGCGCTTCCTGGCTGGTGAAATGGCGATAGAGAGCCATGAATGTTTCTCCTGTACTGATTGCGCGAGCACGATGCTGGCGTGCTATACTCGCATTGAACCAGAACCGGGGCCGCGCCGGGTCGCCCTTTGGGATACAGGAAGGCGACTGCTGCGGCCAGCCCACAGGAATGCGATGGACGAGACCACAACATCGTTTGGCTACTGGGTGCGCCGTCAGCGCCGCGCGCTCGACCTGACGCAGCGCGCGCTGGCCGAATGCGTTGGCTGCGCGGTGGCGACGATCAAGAAAATTGAAGCCGATGAGCGCCGGCCTTCGGCGCAGATGGCCGAGCGCCTGGCTGGCTGCCTCGCTATTCCCGACGATCGGCGCGCCCGCTTTTTGCTGGTGGCGCAGCAGGAGCGCGCCGTCGATACGCTGCCGCTGGCCGCCGCGCCGATTCTCGCCCCTGCCGCGCTGCCGCTGGCTGCGCCGCTGCGCCCGGCCACCAGT
>LJCR01002686.1 GCA_001399705.1 Kouleothrix aurantiaca | reverse complement strand
GGAAATATCGTTCGCTGCCAGCGGCAAGCACAACGAAAGCACGCCCGCCGCGCAGGAAAAAAGAAGAAACCCTAGCGCTCGCTGTAGCGCAGCAGCACAGGCCGCACGCGGCCCAGCTCATCGTCGATGCGCTGCGCGAGCGCGCCCCAGTCCGCCGGCTGGCCCGCGATTGCCGCGCGCTCCAGATCGTCGCAGCGCGCGGCGAGCGGCGTGGCCGCCACCATCAGGCTGCTCGACTTCAGCTTATGCGCCTGGTGCTGCAGCGTGCCGGTATCGCCGCGCGCCGCCGCCGCGTGGATTGCCGCCGCGGCGAGCTGTGCGTCGTCAAGAAAGCGGGTGACGATGTGCCGTATGGTATTTGCCGCCGCGTCGCCGAATACCGCGAAGGTCTGATCGAGCATCGCGTGGTCGCTTGGCCGGGCGGCGGCGGGCGCAGGCTCGTCTGCGCGGGCTGGAAGATCTGGCGCGCCGTCGCCGTGCTGATGCGGGGCGACCTTCGCAAGCGTGGATCGCAGGGCCGCGAGCGGTACCGGCTTGGCGAGAAAGGCGTCGATCGGCGCGTTGCTGAACAGCACGCGCAGCTCGTCGTGGCTGTGCGCGCTCAGCGCCACCAGGTATGGGCGCTTGCCGGCCGGGCTGCGCGCGGCGATCTGGCGGGCCAGCTCGGCGCCCGGCATGTCGGCGGGGTTATAGTCGGGCAGCACGGCGTCGTAGCGCTCGCGCGCGAGCAGATCGGGCGCCTGCTGGCCGTTCTCGGCCACGCGCGCCTGGAAGCCGAGCTGCTGCAGCATACGCGCCGAAAGCTGCTGGGTCACGCTGTCGTCTTCCACGACGAGCGCGCGCAGCGCGGGCGGGTTGCCGGCCAGCCCCGGCGCGTCGCCGACGGCGCGC
>LJCR01002683.1 GCA_001399705.1 Kouleothrix aurantiaca | reverse complement strand
TCATAGCGGAACACGCAGCGCACATTCGGCCGGTAGCGCACCGGCGCGTTTGTGCAGCGCTCGATTGTGGTGCCCGGCAGCAGCGCCGCGAAATGCGCGCGCATCACCTCGGGGTCGGTGGCCTGGGCCAGCCATGGCAGCTTGGTGTCGCTGTTGTACAGGCGGTGGGCCGCGCCGGCGGGGGTGATTTCCAGCACGCCAATGGTTGGGCGTGCCGCGCCGTCCTGTTCGGCGGCAAGCGCGTAGGTGGTGACGCAGCGGGCATGCGGCTGGTATTTCGTGTCTTGCAGCTTGATCTTGCTGATCGTCACCGGGCCGCCGCCGGCCGGCCACTGCTCGGCGAACAGGCGCGCCACACGGTCGAGATCAAAGGCGAGCGGCAACGCGGGCAGATCGGCGTCGAAAGCATATGGATCGCTCATCGCACCCCCCAGTTAGAGCTTGCACGTTTCAGGCTGAGCATTGTGGACAGTGCTATTCTACATCAAAGTCCCAAAATTCATCCACAGATGACACAGATGACGCAGATACAAACCTCCTATCTGTGTCATCTGTGTCATCTGTGGATAGATCTCGTTCCCCATTCCAATGTTGAACATGCCCTGATTGTGCTGCGCTTATGCGGCCACCGGCAGGCGCATACCCAGCTCGAATGATTCCAGCGTTTCGCCCGCGCCGGCCTCGTTCATCATCGCCAGCAGCATCTCGGCCGCCGTATCCACGCCCGTGATGTCGGGGCGGTTGAGCGGTGGCATGCGCGGGCCACGCGCCAGCGCACCACAGACCTGCGCAGCCACGTGCTCGCTCACCAGCGCGTCGGGGTCGATCATCTCAACCCAGCCGCGCTCGGCGAACAGCTGCGCGCGCATTTTCTGCTCGGCGCTGGGGCCGC
>LJCR01002685.1 GCA_001399705.1 Kouleothrix aurantiaca | reverse complement strand
CCGCAGGTGCTGAGCTACCACTGCCCATCCTGCCAGCTCTGGGTCGCCGGCCCGCCCGAGGGCGCGGCATGCCGCCTGTGCGGTTCTGCGATCTCCGGTTCCTGATGCGGCGAAGACAAGCTTCGCCCGTACACGCTCGGTTCCTGATGCGGCGAAGGCAAGCTTCGCCCGTACACGCTCGGTTCCTGATGCGGCGAAGGCAAGCTTCGCCCGTACACGCTCGGTTCCTGATGCGGCGAAGGCAAGCTTCGCCCGTACACATTTGGTTCTGCGGTTTGCACGTTGCGGATTGTTGTTTCCTGCCAGCTGCCGACTGCTACCTGCTCAGTTCTCGGTTCTACGTTTCCGGCGTCAGCACAAAGATCGGGATCGCGCGCGCGGTGCGCTGCTCGTAGTTCGCGAAGCCCTCGAAATAGCCCAGCGCCTGCTGCCACAGCCGCGCGCGCTCGTCGCCCTCGGCCAGCCGCGCCCGGTACCGCCCAACATTCCCGCCGACATAGGCCGTCGCAGCGGGGTGTGCGCGCAGGTTATAGTACCAGCCGGGGTGGTAGTCGCGCCCGCCGTTCGATGCGATAACTATCAGGTGCTCGCCATCGCGCAGGTAGACCATTGGCGTCAGGCGGCGCTTGCCCGTCTTTGCGCCGGTGGTCGCCAGCAGGAGAATTGGCTGGCCCGGCGACATGCTCCAGCGCCCGCGCGACGCGCGCAGCAGCGGCAGGTCGAGGTAGGGCAGAATGTAGCGCCCATACCAGATGCCCGGCCGCGACACCAGGAAGCGCCGGATCATCCGCTCGGGCAAAGGCATCTGCTTGGGGTCGGCGCGCATGCTCCCTCCACTGCGGGCGGCGCACGAGCCACCCACGCTCAAACTCTTTGCGCGCAGCTTACATGC
>LJCR01002684.1 GCA_001399705.1 Kouleothrix aurantiaca | reverse complement strand
ACGGTGCGCGCCACAATGCCCCTTGAATAAGCAACCCGGCAGTTTTCCGCGGCGCAGCCTTCTCGAAGGCGCCCCACTGCGCTCGCGCAAATGTTCCACATCTGTGCCATTTCGGGTATAATCCACACTGCCTGGCAGTGGTGAGATAAGGTATTCAAAGCATTATGCGTCAAGCTGCGCGTGTTCTGACTTTTGCCCTTGCTGTTGCGCTGATCGCCTACGGCATGTTTCAGCCCGTCGAGCAAGATAGCCGCTGGCTGCTGGCGCTGTGGCTTGCTGCTCCCCTCTTGCTGGTGGCAGCGCGCTTATCGCTTCCGACCCAGCCGCGCGGTATCTCGCGCAGCATCCAGAACCTGGGTTTGCTGGTGGCGCTGGGCTTTGTGCTGCTCTCGATTCAGCTGCTCCGCCAGCAGTTCGTTCGCGCTGATGATATTGCCAACACTGTGCATGTGGATGATGCCACCGGGCAGACAACCAGCAACGTCCGCCAGGTCATCCAGTCGCTGCGCGTGCAACGCGGCAAAATGCGCGATACAAACGGTGTGCTGCTTGTCGATACCGAAATCGTCGATGGTAAATATGCGGTGCGCCGCTACCCGCTCACGCAGCAGTTCGATCCGTCGGCGTTCAGCAATGTGGTGGGCTTTTTCAGCGACCGCTTTGGGCCTTCAGGGCTGGAAGCAACCTACGACAGCTACCTGAGCGGCGAGCGCGATTCGTACAATCGCCTGCGCGACTCGATCATGAATCGCCCGCAGCTGGGCGACGACTTGCAGCTTACGATTGACGCGCGCCTGCAGGCTGCCGCGAAAAATTTGCTCGACGCGCGCGGGATTGGCTCGGTGGTGGTGCTCGATCCGCAGACGGGCGCGGTGCGCGCCATGGTGAGCAA
>LJCR01002680.1 GCA_001399705.1 Kouleothrix aurantiaca | reverse complement strand
GCCAACGGTGCCGCCCAAGCCAGCCGTCGCGCCGGCAGCGCCTGCAGCAAAACCGCCAGCGGGCAAGCCGCCCAAGCCCGATAAGCCCAAGCCGCCAAAGAAAAAGAAATAATGCTGGCCCAGGAATTGCCGTAGAAACATGAAACGCAGCAGATTGTCCACCTGCCCGTGGACGTAGGGATAGAAGGAGCAATGCTGTGAGTTCACGTGAACTTGTGCGCCAGGAATGGGTGAAGCTGCTGGACACATTCAGCCGCGACTTTGCGGGCACGATGGCCCGGCTGGAGGTGGTTGGTACGGGTGGGGCGCAGCACGTTATCGTCGACCATATGCCGTTTGCCGGCATGACTGCCGACCTGAAAGATGGCGAAGATAGCGTGGTAGTGTCGTTTGCACAGGGCGAGAATGGCGTGTTTGATCATACCGTGTCGGACGTGCAGAATGTGTCGATCGACGAGCTGAATGGCCGGGTCGCGCGCGTCGAGATCGCATCGGGCGACGGCACGACCACGGTGTTTTCGCTGCACGACGATAGCGGGAAGTAATTCTGTATTCGGGTGAATACGTATATATTCCGCTTGTATGCGCTGCGTAACAACAAGTTAGAGCATAGTTCGTAGTGCGTAATGCTCAGTGGAAGAGATTCGAGATTACTGAGTATAATGATAAAACTCGGTGCTCTCGGTGTTCTCTGTGGCTAATCCTTTTGTACATTGTTGGAGGCAGCAGCCGGGCCGCGCAGGCTCGGCTGTTTGCATGGCGGGTGCAAAAGTTCGGTATACTACGCGCGTGAACGAAACACCTGCCACGATTGCTGCCGCGCTGGCGCAAGCCACCGAGCGCTTGCGCGCCACCAGCCCGACACCCCGGCTCGACGCGGAGCTGCTGCTGGC
>LJCR01002682.1 GCA_001399705.1 Kouleothrix aurantiaca | reverse complement strand
GCGAAGGCCAGCACAATTGACAGCGCGCCCACCCCAACCTGCGCAAACTCGATCAGGCGCACGCCAAGCGTGGGCGAGCCGAACAGCAGCGCAATGCGCAGCCAGAAGGCGAAAAAGAAGACATGGAGCGGCGGGCGGATTAGCCAGCTATCGTCGATGTACTGGCCGGTGGCGGCAAAGCGCAAGGCGCGGCGGAAATAATCGCCGTCGTCGGCGGTGGAAAAGCGCGGGTCGAGCGGGCTGACGCCGATGAACCACAGGCGCAGCGCCCCGCCAGCAAGCACCAGCAGCACGAGCGGCCAGTCGATCCGCGCCAGAGCGGCGCGCCAGGCGGCCAGTACCCGCTGCGCGGCGGGAAGGGAAACGTGTGTCATAGATGGTACAGTTGATAGATGCCAGCCGTTTCGAGCGGCGGGCCAAGCGCGGGCGCGGGGCCAAGCGCAGACGACCAGATCAGGTAGGATGCGCCGCTGGCGCGCAGCGCTGATTGCATATGCGGCGCGCTTGCGGCTGACCTTCCACGAAGGGCGCGCCCAGGTGGTGCCGAGCGAAACCGGCCTGCCATTCCTTGGCTGGCGCGTGTTTCCCTACCGCCGCCGGCTCAAGCGCCGCAACGTGGTGGCCTTTACCCGCCGTTTCCGCCGCATGCGCGCGCGCTATGCCGCTGGCGCAGCAACATTTGGCGAGCTGAACGCCAGCATTGGCGGCTGGGTGGCCCACGCTCGCCACGGCAACACCAGGGCGCTGCGCCGCTCGCTGCTGGCGGCCACGCTGCCCCGCCGAGGTACAGCATGACAACCAAGAACACCGCCCACCAGTCGCCCATTTTTGTGCGCACCTACGATCTGCTGCAATGGCTGCTGCCGCATACCAACGGCTGGCCGCGCCAGTAT
>LJCR01002681.1 GCA_001399705.1 Kouleothrix aurantiaca | reverse complement strand
CGCACACATAGTCGGCAAACAGGTAGGCGCCAGCGTATTCCGCCGGCCAAACACCCGCCGGCACAAACGCCCCGCCGGTGATCGAGCTGCAGCTGCTGTGATCGTACTCATAGATCGGGTCGACCATATTTGGCGGCGTGGGGCTGCATTTCCCGCCCGTGCTGTTGGTGTGCCGGCCTTCGCGGCAGTTCCAGCCGTAGTCGGCGCCGGCCTGGCCCTGGTCAATTTCTTCCCAGGCGTTCTGCCCCACGTCGTTGATAAAGAACTGGCTCGTGCCGGGCCGGAAGGCGAAGCGGAACGGGTTGCGCAGGCCCCAGGCAAACGTTTCCTGGCAGACCAGCCCGGCCGTTGTGCGGCCTGTTGTGTTGCAGCGCGCCGTGCCAGCGCCCTGGAAAGGGTTGCTGGGCGGAATCGCGCCGTCGCGGGTGATGCGCAAAATTTTGCCAAGCAGAATAAAGCGGTCGCGCGTGGCGTCGTTTGCACCTGCGCCGCCGCTGTCGCCGGCATAGTCGGAACCGCCGTCGCCCACGCTGACGTACAGCAGGCCATCCGAGCCAAAGTGCAGATCGCCGCCATTGTGGTTGCCGTTGGGCGAAAGAAGGGTGTCGATCAGCACAGTTTCACCGCTGGCAACATGCGCGTCGGAGAGCGTGAAGCGCGAGACGCGATTGACCGGCACCTGGGAGTTGGTTGGGTCGCCGGTTGGGCAGACGCCAAACTTCTTGTAGGTGTAGTAGATATAGATGAAATGATTGCTGGCGAAATCCGGGTCGACCGCCACGCCAAGCATGCCGCGCTCGGAATTTGTGCACACGCGGTCGCCGACCGTCAGGTCAAGCGCGGGCGTGCCGAGCAGCGCGCCGTTCTGGTACCTCCACAGCTGGCCCTGCTGC
>LJCR01000268.1 GCA_001399705.1 Kouleothrix aurantiaca | reverse complement strand
ATACACAGCTATCCATTACAACTCGCCGCCGTGCAACACTTCGGCGCGCACCTGCTCCGGCTGCAGCTTGCCGCTGCGAATCAAGTCCAGAAACACATCAAGCAAATCGGGGTCGAACTGCGTGCCACGCCCGGCAATCAGCCGGCGCGTCGCTTCTTCATCGCCCAGCGACGCGCGATACGGGCGGTCGGTCGTCATCGCGTCGTAGGCATCGACAATCGTAATGATCCGCGCGCCGATCGGGATATCGTGGCCCTTCAGGCCGCGCGGGTAGCCGCTGCCATCCCAGTATTCGTGGTGGCCGCTAATGATCGGGGCAACCTCGCGGGCAAAGCGCATCTGCGAAATAATCTGCGCGCCAATCTCGGGGTGGCGGCGCATCTGGGTGATTTCCTCGGGCGTCAGCGGGCCGGGCTTGCGGATGATCGCCTCGTCCACCCCGATCTTGCCAATATCGTGCAGCACGCCGCCGTAGCGCACCGCGCGCACTTCCTCAGGCCCAAGGCCAAACGCCATGGCCAGCTGCTCAGAATACGTGCGCAGGCGGCGCAGATGCCCCTCGGTATAGGCATCCTTGGCTTCAACCGCCGCAGCAAGCATGAAAATCACGCCTTCGGTATGCTCTAGCTGGTCGGTCAGGCGCTTCAAGCGCAGCTGCGAGCGCAGGCGCGCGCGGAGGATGCTTTGCTCAAATGGCTTGGTCAGGAAATCGTCTGCGCCGGCCTCAATGCCGCGTGTGCGGTGCTCGCGATCATCGAGGCCTGTCAGCATCGTGATCGGGATGAGCGCCGTTTTCTCATCTTCTTTCAGCCGCTGGCACACGCTGAAGCCATCAAGCTCGGGCATTGTAACATCGAGCAAAATCAGGTCGGGCCATACTTCGGTGACACGCTCAAGCGCCTCGCGGCCATTCGAAGCCGTCACAACTTCGTATCCCTCGCGCGAAAGAAAGCGCGTCAAGACATCAATAATCGACGGCTCGTCATCAACGACGAGGATCTTTGCAAGCATATCGGAGCCTCCTAAGCGTGACCGCGCGCGTGAGATGGATGCTACAAAGTCGGTTCGTCAACGTGGAAGCTTTTGAGTGGCACGGCACTTGGGCACTCAAATCAGCAGAAATCATAGTATAGCACAAGACAATAGCCGAACAGTTACGTTGCACAATGCCCAGATCACTTCTTCTGGGAAGCAGCGTTTGCTGAGGGTTTCGTAGCATCGAGATGATACTACTATCTGAGCACAAACACAACCCCGCATAGCGCTCAAAAATGCGTCAGCTCTATTGCGGTGCCGGCGGCGCGCAGGGGTTTTGGCTTAGGTGCCGGTGAGGTGGATCTGGGGGGCAGGTGATCCGGCGCCGTCGGCGGCCACAAACTGATCCATGTCGCTGATCAGGGCGTGCAGATCAATCGCGTGCATCACGGGCGGCAGCGCGGCGAGCTTGGGGCGGCTTTTTTCCCAGTTGCGGTGCAGGCCGCGCGGGTTGCCGCGCTGCCAGTGTACCAGCGCGGCAGCCGCCTGAATAATCCCTTTGTAGAAGCTTGATTCGGCTTCGCCGGCGCGCAGCCAGCAGGCCTCCCACTGCTCGTGGGCGTGCCAGAACTCGCCAGCGTTGAACAGGCGAATTCCTTCGCGATATTCTTCTTCCATCAGTAGCGCGCTATGGTGGGGTCGATGCGCTGCGACCACTCGTCGATCCCGCCGACCATGTTTGCAACGCGCGTAAAGCCGCGCCGCGCCGCCAGAAAGCTGGCCACCTGCGCGCTGCGCCCGCCGTGATGGCAGAATATCACAAGCTCGCTGTCGTCAGTCAGGTCGCCAATCCAGTCGTTGGCGCGGCTCAGGGGCAGCAGCTCGGCACCCTCGATATGCGCAACGGCGTGTTCGCCCGGCTCGCGCACGTCGATCAGGCGGAACGATTCGCCGCTATCGATTTTGGCCTTGACTTGATCGACCGTCAGGTTTTGAAATGTTGCCATGGTGTGTTTCACCTTTGTCCATGCAGGGGAGGCGTTACGGCGTTGTGGCCCGCTCAGGTATGTTTTCCGCGCCGGGGCGCCGTGCGTTCGCCAGTACGTGCAGCTTATCCAGCAAGCAAAAGAGCTACCCGGAATATTCCAGATAGCTCTTGATCCACCAACGATGTATTGGCCTAGCCGTTGCCGCAGTGGCCGCAGCCACCGCCAGCATAGCCTTCGTCGTAGCCTTCGTATCCTTCTTCGGCCTGGCCATCCTTGGCGCGGAACGAGTGCCCGCAGCCGCAGCTCGAAACCGCGTTCGGGTTGTCGATCTTGAACGCGCCGGCCAGCATATTGTCCTGCTGGTAGTCGATCGATGCGCCGCGAAGGTAGTTCGCGCTGATCGGGTCGATAATCAGCTTCAGGCCATGCGCGTCCCAGGTGGCATCGCCGTCGCGGGTTTCGTCATCGAACGTCATGCCATACTGCAAGCCCGAGCAGCCGCCACCCGACACGAAGACGCGCAGGCCATAGCCCTCAAGCTGCTTTTCGTTCATCATCGCCTGCAAGCGGTTGGCGGCGGTGGGGCTGATCGACAGCAGCGGGGCCGGCATCAGCACGCTGTTTACACCGATGAGATCCTGTTCAATGACTGCCATAATCCCTCCTACGCGGGGTTCGTGCTATTTGTCCGCGCCCAGTATACCAGACTTTCAAAAGAATTGCTAGAGATTTCTTTCGAAACTCATTGTGCTGTTATGCCGCCCCCAGCACCAGCGTAAAAGTGCTGCCCGATCCGGCTTCACTTTGCAGCTCAATCGTGCCGCCCAGAAGGGCAGCCATTTTCTGCGAAAGGCTCAGGCCCAGCCCGGTGCCCTGGCGTACGCGCACGGCCGCGGAATTGACGCGCCCAAAATCGCTGAAAAGCAGCATTTGTTCTTCGGGCGCGATGCCAATGCCGGTGTCGCGCACGGTGAAGCATACCGCGCCAGCGCTGGGCTGCCCGGGCCAGACAGCGACGGCAACCTCGCCTGCGTCGGTGAACTTGATTGCATTTCCAATCAGGTTGATCAGAATCTGCCGGAGCAGGCGACGATCGGATTGCACGAGCAGTGGCGCGGCCGGCGCTACAATTGTGAAAAGGATGCCCTTTTCGGCCGCCAGCGGGCGCAGGCTGTCGCTTATTTCTTTCAGCAAATCCTGGCAGGCAATTGTTTCCGGCCGCACTTCCATCTTGCCGCTCTCAATCCGCGATAAGTCGAGCAGGTCGTTGATCAGCGTCAGCTGATGCTGGGCGTTCCGCTGCACGGTGAGCAGCTGCCGTTCCTGCTCGGTGTTGAGCGGGCCGGGCAGTTTCATAATAAGTGTGCCGGTGAAGCCGATGATAGCGTTAAGCGGCGTGCGCAGCTCGTGCGAAATAGCGGCCAGAAAGGCCGTTTTTGCCTGGTTGGCACGCTCGGCGTCGGCGCGGGCATGCTTGGCAATGCTGATCAGGCGTGCGTTCTCAATCGCCAGGCCGGCGCGGTCGGCGAGATCTTGCAGCAGGGCCTGGTCGCTTTCGGTGTAGGGGTTGCCAGCTTGCTCGCGGTGAACGATGAGCGAACCAAGGATCTGCCCGCGCGCACGCACCGCCACCCCAACAACGCTGGCAACCCGAAGGCGGCCGGCAAAACGATTGTAGCCTGGGAGGATCTGCGCGCTGATCGCGCCAGCCGACATCTGCGCCACAAGCACAGGCCGCCCCGTCTGCGCAACAACGCCAGCAATACCCTCGCCAAGGCGGCACGGCCGCTTGGCCATGATTTCGTGCAGCAGCGCCTGGTGCGCAGGGTTATGGTGATAATACGCAACCACATCGAGGGTGTCGCCGGCGTGCGGCACCAGACTAAGCATACAGGCATCGCCGATCTCATCGCCGATCCATTTGGCGATTGTGCCGAACAGCGGCTGAAGATCGTGGCCAGCTTCGGCCAGCACCTGCGACAGCGCGGCGCGTGCGTCGGCGCGTTCAGCCTGCTTCTGAACTTGCTGGCTCAGCGCCGTGCGCTCGGCGACTTCGCGGGTGAGCGCGGCATTGGCCTGCTGCAAGCGCGCCGTCAGGCGGGCGCGCGCGTAGGCCAGCGAAATATGGCCGGCAATGGCGATCATTAATGCAATATCTTCGGCAGTGAAATCCCGCCCGTCGGGCCGGTTGATCGCCGTCAGGGTGCCAAATATTTCGTCGAGGTAGAGCAGCGGCACAACGCCAATCGCGCCGCTCGCGGTTGCACTGCGGCGCTGCCGGACATCGGGGCTTTCGCGTGGGTCGGGCACGCCTGTGGGCGAAATAGCCGGCTGCTGCTCGCGTATAACCCAGCCCGACAATCCGCGCATGTATTCCTCGAAGCTCACGCTGGGGTCGATAGAGTCTTTGCCGGGCCCTGCGTTCAGGCGATACTGAATACTTGCGTCACGCCAGTTAAAAATCACCACCTGCATGCGGTCGGCGTGAAGGGCTGTGCACGCCCGTTCGAGCGCGCGCTCAAGCGAAACCAACAGATCATCGGAGGCGATGGTGTCGTTGGTGATCGCATACAGTGCTTCGGCGCGCTTGAGCGCAGTTTGCAGCTCGGCGGTGCGTATAGCGACGCGCTGCTCCAGATGGTGGGCGTGGCGCTCGATCTGGCCGCGCAGCCGCACCTGCTGGAGCGCGACTGAAAGCTGGGCAGCGACTTCGCGGGCGATCTCGATATGCTCGGAGGTGAATGCTTCGGTCGCATCGCCACCCATGTTTAGCAGCCCCACCAGCTGGCCAT
>LJCR01002678.1 GCA_001399705.1 Kouleothrix aurantiaca | reverse complement strand
GCCGCAGCCGGCGGGCGGCGGCAACCCCGCGTACCCTGGGCTGCGCGGCGCGGGCGTGTATCGCCTGGCCGCCGACCCGGCCGACGACCACCACCTCGTCGCGGCGACCACGCGCGGCCTGCATCACAACGGCTCGGGCGTGGCCGCCGAGCCATGGGAACAGGTGACTGTGGCGGCCTGGGAGGCGCTGCTGGCTGGCACAAGCGCCACGGCCATCGTCACCGACGTGGCCTGGACGCCCGCAACCGCTGGGCACCCTGCGCGCCTGTGGGTCGCAGTTGTCGATCAGGTGACGCCGGCCGCGCAAAACGCCACCGACGTTTGGGTCAGCACAAACGGCGTCGCTGGCCCGTTCACACAGGTGAATTTGCCCGGCGTGATGGGCGCGGTGTTGCGGCTCGGCTTTGGCAGCGACCCGGCCTTTCCCGACGTGGTGTATGTGCTCGGCAGCGGCCCGCTGATGTGGCGGATCGACGGCATCGTGCCGACGCCTGTGGCGCCGCTGCCGGCTCAGCTGTTTGGCGCGGTTGGCGATCAGTCGGACTACGACCTGGCGCTGGCGATCGATCCTACCAACGTCAACCGCGTGCTGGTCGGCGGTGCGGCGGCCACCAGCCCGTTTGACGCCTCGGCCTCGGCTGCCCTGTACCGGCTGACGATTGGCGGGGCCGCGCCGGCCTACAACACCGATTATGCCGGTGGCGAGGCGGCCGACGCGCGCTGGGCCGGGGCCGAAGTGCATGCCGACATCCACTGCATCCACTGGCGGCAGGTCGGCGGGGCGGGCCAGGTGTGGGTGTGCTGCGACGGCGGCGTGTTCCGCTCGACGGCGGCGGCTACCCCCGGCTCGTTCGCCTCGCGCGCAACCGGCCTGGCGATCACCGAGGCGAGCTT
>LJCR01002679.1 GCA_001399705.1 Kouleothrix aurantiaca | reverse complement strand
GCTCGAAGTCGATCATGCCCAGCGACTCGCCCAGCTCCCAGTGCGGCTTGGGCGTGAAGTCGAACGGGCGCGGCTCGCCTTCCTGCGCAATCACGACATTATGATCTTCGTCGGGGCCGTCGGGCACGTCGGCATTTGGGATGTTGCGTAGCTCCAGCAGACCCATGCGCTGCTGTTCTTCTACCTGCGCCACCTGCTTGTCCAGCTCGGCAATGCGGTCGCCCACGCCGCGCATCTCGGCAATTTTGGCGTCGCGCTCGGCGGCGTCTTTCATCTTGCCAATTTCTTTCGAAACGGCGTTGCGCGTGGCCTTGAGCGCTTCCACTTCCTTCAGCAGCGCGCGGCGCTGCTCGTCGAACGCCAGCACGGCGTCGATTGCGCCCGGCTCAACGCCCGCGCGCCCAAGTTGCGCCTTTACCACGTCGGGCTGCTCGCGCAGCAGCTTGATATCAAGCATCCTGTTCCTCCTTGAATATCTGCAATGCCTTCTTATTTCCCAAACAGCTCGCCAATCAACTGCACCGTCGCCCGGAAGTCGATATCCTGCCCGTTATTCAGGCCGCGCATCATCTCGTAGGCTTGTCGGCGCTTGGCCGGGTCGTCGATCTGGCGAAAATCGAAAAACAGCTCGTCGCCCTGCTGGACGATGTAGCGGGTGGCGGTGCCGCCGCGTGCCAGTGCCTGCGCCGCCGAGCGGCGCACCAGCGGGTTCAGGATCGGCACCAGACTTTCTGGCGCGTCATCCGCTGGCGTGGGTGCGTTGGGTTGTAAGCTACTCGCGCCCGGCGCCGATGGCCCGCTGCGTGGCTGGTAGCGCGCATCGCGCGGAAAGCTGCCCCAGCTGCGGTTCAGCGCATACATCGTCGCCGCCAGCGCCGCCAGCACCAACACGCC
>LJCR01002677.1 GCA_001399705.1 Kouleothrix aurantiaca | reverse complement strand
GAGCCGCTCGCGCTCGGATTCGTCGAGCTGGCCCTGGGCAAAGGCGCAATCGCTGGCCAGCACCAGGCACATAGCACGCACATGGACGTCGCCAGTCGCTGGCAGAAGCTCAAAACAGCGCTCCAGCAGGCGCTGTGTTTCGGCATAGTTTCGCCCCCACAGCGCCGCCGACATCTGGTACTGCAGCGTGCGCCCCAGGCCTAGCTGGTCGCCCACAGCGGCAAGCGGCGCCTCACTTTCCGCCAGCGCCGCGTACGATTCGGCATATGCGCCGTGGCGAATCGCCAGGTAGCCGTAGTGGCCGAGCATGCGGCCTAGCAGGCGCTGGCCGCCCGGCTCGGCGGCGTTGGCGCGTAATGGGTTCAGCGCCTGGCCGAAGAGCGTCGCGCCTTCCCCAAACCAGCCGCGAAATTCGTAAAACCACTGCATGGTTTCGGCGGCGCGCCCCAGCGCTGCGAGCTGGCCATGTGCAATCGCCCAGCTCCACGCCGCGCGGATGTTGTCGATCTCGGCAACAATTTCTGCCACTGCCGGGGCCTGTTCGGGCCCTTTGATACGCGCTTCGCGTTCGGCTACTCGCTCAAGATAGTACGCCGCGTGCTGGTCCCTCGCAGTGTCCCATCCATCACCCTGTTCGCGCAAGCGCGCGCCGGCATACTGGCGAATGACCTCGTGCAGCGCATACTGCCCGCCGGAAACACGCCGCAGCAGCGATTTGTCGACCAGCGTCGCCAGCGCCGGCAGGCTCGCGCCGGCCACCTGCGCCGCCGCCTCGCGCGTGAAGCTGCCCTGAAACACCGACAAGCAGCTCAGCGCCCCCTGCGCATCCGCATCGAGCAGCTGCCACGAGTGATCGACCACGGCGCGCAGCGAGTGATGGCGCGCGGGCAGGCTG
>LJCR01002676.1 GCA_001399705.1 Kouleothrix aurantiaca | reverse complement strand
AGGTGAGCGTGAAGGTGCGCGTAACGCCAAAGGTGTAGTCGCGGCCCTGCCAGCCGTTCGCTACGAGCTGCTTGTAGATATCGGCCTGCCACTCGCTGGTGCGCGTCGGCACGCGGTACGAAACCCGCAGCGCCGTGAAGCTGCGCGAAGTGACGTTCACATCCACGCCGTTGGGCAGCACCAGCGCGCCAACCAGACTCGCCTGCGAGGCCCACAGCCCGGCGGCGCAGGCGGCCAGCAGGCCAAGCACAAGCACAATCGCGAGCCAGCGGCGCATGGCGTTCTCATGGGTTGCAGGTTTGAAGGTTACAGGTTGGAATGTTACTGCTTACGACGACTGACGACCGACCACGGACGACGAGTGCGTGGTCGGTCGTCCGTGGTCAGTCCAGAACCAGAAGCGGATTTCCGCAAGGCTGTACTAGCCCACCGTATCGAAGCCGTTGCTTGCGATCACCTGCCGATACCACAGCGCGCTGTCTTTCGGGATGCGCTCCTGCGTGTCGTAATCGACCCACACGATGCCAAAGCGCTGCGTGTAGCCCTTCGCCCACTCGAAATTATCCATCAGCGACCAGACGAAATAGCCGGCCAGCGGCACGCCCGCCTCGATCGCGCGGTGGCTGGCGGCAAAATGGTCGCGCAGGAACGTGCGGCGGCGCTCGTCGTGCACCAGGCCGTCGGGGCCGGGCGGGTCGGAATAGCTTGCGCCATTCTCGGTGACATACAGTTTGGCCGGCTGGTAGTCGGTGTGCAGGCGCGTCAGCAGGTGCTCAAGCCCTTCGGGGTAGACCTCCCAGTCCATCTCGGTGCGCTCCAGCTCCTGCTCGGGCACGCCACCGCCCTGCTCAAGCGTGCTGGCGCTGATCACCGCGCGGGTGTAGTAGTTCACGCC
>LJCR01002672.1 GCA_001399705.1 Kouleothrix aurantiaca | reverse complement strand
CGCCCGCTTTGGCCGCCTGCCCTTCGCAGAGCTGTTTGCTGACGCAATCGCCTATGCCGAGGAAGGCTACCCGGTGTCGCCGCGCTCGGCGCGCAACTGGGGCTTTGCCTACCAGCGTTTTGCGCGCGAGCTGCCGCGCACAGCCTTTGGACACTGGGCGGCAACCTTTGCGTCCGATGGGCATGCGCCCGCGCCCGGCGAGATCTGGCGCTGCCCCAACATGGCTCGCTCGCTCCAGCAGATCGCGGAAAGCGGCGCGGCGGCCTTTTACACCGGCGAGCTGGCCGAGCGCATCGGAAAATTTGCCGAGGCCACGGGTGGCTGGCTGCGCGCCGCCGACTTCGCCGCCCACCAGCACACCTGGGTCGACCCGATCAGCACCAGCTATCGCGGCTACGATGTCTGGGAGATCCCGCCGAATGGGCAGGGGCTGGCCGCGCTGCTGGCGCTGAATATTCTGGAAGGCTTTGCGCTGGGCAGCATCCCACGCGACTCGGCGGCGAGCTACCACCTGCAGCTCGAAGCCATGAAACTGGCTTACCTTGACGCGCACCGCTATATTGCCGACCCCGAGCACGCCGCAGTGCCAACCGCCGAGCTGCTTTCCAAAGAATATGCCACCCGCCGCCGCGCCCTGATCGGCCAGGAAGCGCTCGACCCGCAGCCGGGCGAGCCGCTGCGCAGCGACACCGCCTACCTGTGCGCGGTCGATTCCGACGGCATGATGGTCAGCCTGATCGAGTCGACCTTCGACAGCTTCGGCAGCGGCATCGTCATCCCCGGCACGGGCATCGCGCTGCAAAATCGCGGCGCGGGTTTCTCGCTCGATGCCGCGCACCCGAATGCGCTCGCGCCCGGCAAACGCCCATATCACACGATCATCCCGGGCTTTCTGA
>LJCR01002674.1 GCA_001399705.1 Kouleothrix aurantiaca | reverse complement strand
GCTGCTGCCCGTGCGCCTGTACGACCATGTCGAGCCAGGCGACGGCGGCGCGATGGGGCGCGGCGTGGGCGCGCATACCGGCAACTCAACCTTTGCGCAAAAGCTTGGCGCGTTTATGCACGAACGGCTGATTCTGCCGGTGGTGGCGGGCATGGCGCAGGATAATCTGCCGTTCTGGGGCTTTCTGGGCGTGGATTGCATTGTGACCGAGCAGGGGCCGCGCATCACGGCACTGCGCGCGAGCCTGAGCGAGGGTGAGGCGCAAGTGGTGCTGCCGCGCCTGGAAGACGACCTGATGCCCTGGATTCAGGCGATGATTGCCCAGCGCCTCCACGAGCGCCCCGCGCCCGCGTGGTTGCCCAGTGTAACCGTAGGCCTGGGGCTGTTTGCGCGCGGCTACCCGCACCACTTCGCGGTGGGCGGGCCGGTGAATGGGCTGGAATTGCTCGATGAGGGTGTGCGCGCCTTTCACAGCGCCACCGAAGGCACCAGCAGCCTGCGCTACACCCCGCAGCTGCAGCGCAGCGGCATGTTCAGCTCGCTCGGCACGGGCCTGCCCTTCTTTGGGGCTGGGCCGGCCAGCAATCAGATCCGCACGAACGGCGGCCTGGTGCTCACCGTGGTTGCGAGCGGTGCGACGCTGGCGGGCACACGCGGGGTCGCCCTGATCAACGCCGACCGCATCCATTTCGAGGGGCGCAGCTACCGCGACGACATTGGGGCCAAGGAGTTCGGGTAGACTTTGGGTTGCAGGTTTGAAAGTTTTGAATGTTGAATGTTGAGTGTTGGGTTGACAGGTGGAAGACTGCAGCCGCGGCGTATGGCATACGCATGTTTCAGGTTTGAAGGTTACTGCCGACTGGCTACTGCCATCTGCCGACTGCTTGGTTCTGTGG
>LJCR01002675.1 GCA_001399705.1 Kouleothrix aurantiaca | reverse complement strand
GCCCAGAACTGCGGGGCGATTGCGTGGCCGGTTTCGGCAAAGTAGTGCGCCGCGCCCGGGTCGGCCTTGCCGAAGGTCTGCCAGTTGCGGCCCTGCTTCTCTAGGCTGGCCGCGCCCAGCCGGCCCAAGAGCACGTCGTAGGGGCGCGCGTTTTCGGGGTGCAATTCCAGCCTGTTGCGCTCAAACTGCTGCGACTGCACGGTGGTGCCTTCCACCTGCTCAGCCGCCTGCGGGCCGATCGGGAAGCCGAACACTGGCAGGCCGCCGTTCTGCTTCCAGTACTCCAGAATGCGCCCGCACACCTGGAAGCCGGTTTCGGGAAAATTCTGGCACGGGCCGGCCACCGGGTTCTGCGGCGCAGGCGCTGGCGGCTGGGCGGGCGCGCTGTGGTAGCGGTCGCTCAGCTCTTTGGTGAGCCGCAGGTACAGGTCGCCATAGTTCGCGCTTGGCTCGATATGCGAGCCTTCATAAAACTCGTTGAAGCTGGTCAGGATCACGCCCTCGGCATTGCGGTCGATCACCGTCTGCCAGGTGCCGCGGTAGTAATCGCCATTGGCGCGATCGCGCTGGTGGCCGCCGCGCACCTTCAGGTCGTCGTAGCCGGGCATCACCGTGCCGATAAACGGCTTGTTCGCGCCGGGGTGCGCCTTGTTGTAGTTCGCCAGCCGCCCCGCGTACGAGGCCATGGCCGCGCCGGGCGCGCGTTCCCAGGTAATATCAAAATAGTAGAGCGCGTCGTAAACATCGAGGTAGCTGAAGTTGTCGGTACCGCCAAACCAGAACTGGTCGTGGTTAGCGTCGGCGCGGGCGCGTACCTGCTGCCAGGCATCAACGCCGCCGGGCGAGGGCGGGTTGAACCAGTAGACCGACGGCTTGCCGTTGAAGCGGAAGTAGGC
>LJCR01002673.1 GCA_001399705.1 Kouleothrix aurantiaca | reverse complement strand
GCTGCTGCGCCCGGCCTTCTTCACGCCCGAAAGCAAGCGCATCGGCGACTTGCTGCAAGAGCTGCGCGCCAAGCATATTCGCATGGCGATCCTGATCGACGAATATGGCGGCATGGCAGGCGTGGTGACGATGGAAGATTTGGTGGAAGAAATTGTTGGCGAGCTGGACGATGAGCTGGAGCACGACGAAGATGCGCTCAAGACCATCGACGAGCGTACCACGGTGGTCGAAGGCCAGACGCGTGTCGAAGATGTGAACGAGGAGCTGAACCTGAGCATCCCGGCTGGCGATTACGAGACGCTGGCGGGCTTTCTGCTGGCGCAACTTGGGCGGCTGCCCAACACAGGCGATTCGCTGATCTATGAGGGTGTGCGCCTGACGGTGCTAGAAATGCAAGGCCCGCGCATCAGGCAGATCGAGGTGAAACGCGCGCCATAGCGCCAGGGCGGACAAATCAAGCTATCTCTTTTTGCCGGCAAGGCAGACAGACGCCAAGAATCATCGTTTCGATTCTTGGTGCCTGTCTGCCTGAAACTGTTCGCGCAGGCGCGCTATGGTATGCGCGCGCCGCCAAACTGCACGCCCAGCAAGCGCTGATCGTGCTGCGCAGGATCGGCGTTGGCGGGCACCCATGTCGAGCTGGCAATGCGCAGCAGCAAGGTGCCGGTGGGCGGCGCAGCGATTTTTGTTATATCCACCGAATAGGTGTAGCTGCGCATTTCTGGGCTGAGATCAAAGCACTGCTCATTCTGAAATGGCGCGCCTGGCAGGGAAAAATCGGTCGCGGGCTGGAAGGAAAGGCACGCGCGCGCGGGGCCAAGCGCGGCCGGCCGGCTGGCGCCGGCCGCCAGATCGAGCGCCACCGCGAGCTGGCTGCCCGCGCGCGGCCAGGGCA
>LJCR01002671.1 GCA_001399705.1 Kouleothrix aurantiaca | reverse complement strand
ATTGTGGCGCGCGTCGCGGCGGCGCAGCCCGACGTGCTGCTGGTTGCCTACGGCCACCCCGCGCAAGACCTGTGGATTGCGCGGGCCCAGCCGCGCCTGCGCGTGCCGGTGGCGATTGGCGTGGGCGGCGTGTTCGACTACATGGCCGGCGCAGTGCCGCGCGCGCCCGCCTGGATGCGCCGGCTCGGGCTGGAATGGCTGTACCGCCTGATCCGCCAGCCGTGGCGCTGGCGGCGCATCGTGGAGGCGGTGCCGCTGTTCCTGTGGGCGGCGTGGCGCGAAGGCCGGCAGAAAGAGCAATAATTCCGCCAAATTGCCGATGCGCCACATCTGCAATGTGCGTATAGTTGTTGCTGGATTCGCTGGGCTACGGAACTTCGCTGCTCGGCAAGATATTGCAAACCCAAAGGCAAAGCAGCACCTATGCCCTTCGACATCGAACAGACCGAATCACTCCTCAGCTATCTCCGCACTAGTGGCCGCATTGGGCCTTCCGAACAAGCAAACATTCGCGTCCTCGGCGGCGGCCTTTCCAACCGCACCGTTCTTGTCGAGCGCGCCAGCAGCGAGGCCTGGGTTGTGAAGCAGCCCCTGCGCCGCCTGCGCGTGCCAATTGAGTGGTACAGCAGCCCCGAGCGCATTCACCGCGAGGCGCTTGGGCTTATCTGGCTGGAACAGCTGGCGCCGGCCGGCACGATCACGCCACTGGTGTTTGAGGATGAGCCACAGCACCTGCTGGCCATGCGCGCCGTGCGCAAGCCGCACGACGATTGGAAAACCCAGCTGCTCGAAGGGCGAGTCGATCTGCGCTATGTTGGCCAGTTCGGCACGATCCTCGGCACGCTGCAGCGCAACTCGTCGCAGCGGCGGGCCGAGCTGCCTGCCCAGTTCAACGAC
>LJCR01002670.1 GCA_001399705.1 Kouleothrix aurantiaca | reverse complement strand
GCTGGGGGCCAGCCCGGGCGACATGGCGCGGCTGCCGGCGGCCTGGCTGAACATCGCGCCCTACCGCGAGCTGGGCCGCAATGCTGCCGAATATCTTGAAGAGCAGTTCGGCACGCCCGCGCTCTACGACGCGCCGATTGGCGTGCAGCCAACGCTCAGATGGCTGCGCCAGCTGGTCGAGATGCTGAACGACGTGGGCGCGCGCGCAAACGGCCCGGTTATCACGATGCCGCCGCTCACGGCCTTCTCGCTCGACGGCATGAGCGCGCCGAGCGGCGTGCCGTGGTTTGCGCGCACCGCCGACATGGAAAGCTTCAGCAGCAAAAACGCCTTTGTGTTCGGCGACGCCACGCACACCGTCGGGATGGTGAAGTTCCTGCACGACGAGCTGGGCATGGAGATCGCCGGCGCGGGCACCTACCTTGCGCACGAGGCCGACTGGGTGCGCGAGCAGCTGGCGGGCTACCTGCCGGCGGCAGGCAGCTCGCAGCTCGCAGCAGGCAGTAATCCGAGTAGCAACCCACTGCCGACAGCCGACTGCTTGCTGGTGACTGATCGCTTTCAGGAAGTTGCCACGCGCATCGCCGACCTGCAACCCAACCTTGTCTGTGGCACACAGATGGAGCGCCACAGCTGCCGCAAGCTCGACATCCCGTGCATGGTGGTCGCGCCGCCGACGCACATCGAAAATCACTTGCTGGGCTACCGGCCCATGCTCGGCTTCGATGGCGCCGACGTGATTGCCGACGAAGTTTATACCACTGCGACGCTGGGGCTGGAAAAGCACCTGATCGACCTGTTTGGCGACGCGGGGCTCGAATATGAAGGGGATGGGGGACAGGAGATGGGGGATGGGAATACTCTGGTGTCGGAGGAGCCACAAGCAGCAACTGCAGCG
>LJCR01000267.1 GCA_001399705.1 Kouleothrix aurantiaca | reverse complement strand
GCCCATAATACCGCACGCGCGCCGCTTGCGCTATCGGCCAGGGCGAGTTCGCTGGCTGCCGCCAGCACCAGCGCTTCAAGCTGGGCGGGTGTGGAGTTGATGCCACGCCCGGCAAGCACTTGCTGCGCCAGCGGCAGCCAGCATTCCAGCAAGCGTTGGCGCTGGGTTGCATCCGCCACATCCTCATGCATGGTTCCACCTGCTTCATCCAAATTTTGGTAAGCGAAAGCGCCACGCCCTCCGATTGTTCTTTCGGAGAGCGTGGCGCGGCGTGTCAGAAGCTACTCGGCTTTCAAGCCAAGATCGACCAGCGACGAGTCGCTGCCAATGATTTTCAGATCGGTCACCTGAGCCTTGAGGCCGGCCGCATTTGCTGGCACCTCGTAGATCGCGGTGCAGCTTTTGGCAACATTCGGGTTCAGGTTTTCGAGCACACAGGCTTCCTCAGTGGGAATGAACTGAAACGCGTCGCTGGAAGCCTTGAAGGTGCGTTCCTGTGCATCCAGCAGATCGAGCCCGGCGAAGCTCAGCATGTCCTTGCTCAGGTTTTCCAGCTCGAAGCGCACTTGGACAAAACGCCCCGACGTGGTTTTGTCCTTGGTAAACTGATTTTTGGCCTTGAGCGTCTTGCCGAGATCGGTCGCTTCCAGAATTTTCCAGCGTACTTCGTCAACCTGCACATCTTCGCCAACGCCAGCGGCTTTGGGTGCTTCCGTCGCGGCAGATGGCGCATCGGTGGCGCTTGCCGCAGCGGGCTGCGCTTCAGGCTGACTTGCGGCGGCGCTTGGTTGTGTTCCGCTGCTTGCTGGACTGCTGGATGGCTGGCCGCCACGCCCCAGCAATGCCCCGACAATACCAAGAACCAGGATGATACCGACGACCACCAGACATCCCTTGCCGAACTTTTTCAATGCTCTGCCCTTTCTGAAACGTGCTGGTGCGATGCCGTTGCCTGTTTGCTCAGGACATCGCGATTGCTTACCTGGCCTGAGTATAGCGATGCTGGCGTCCACAAATGCGCCCTCCAAATCCCAGTATGCCTTGGCCCTTGGTAAATTTTGTGTTTCGCCCATCAATGCACATTTGTGCCCTCGTCCTTCCCTATACTGAAAGCACTGATTGATGAGAGGAGCGGCGAAGATGATTGATATCAACACAGCGCGTGAGAGAGTCATGGAGCAAGAGCGACTGCGGCCCAGTCCAAGGCAGTTTTCTGCTCTATGGGAAAGTGGTCAATCTTGGCGGCACGCGTTCGAAGAGCTTGTGGGGGCAGAGCGAGCTCGTGATACCTTGTTTGAGCAATTAGTTGAGGCCGCTCAGGGATTCGAGGCGCGACGTGATCGCCTGCAACAATGGCTCGGCGGGCTGAAGGAAAGCCTGACATGGTATGGCCAGCTCAGGAACTTGCTCGGCAAGCACCAGCAGAAGTGGAATGTCGACGAGCAAGGTCGTTCACTTGCACCGAACGACCTCTTTAACCACCAGGCACTGCTCGACATCCGTATTATCTCTTGCCAAGTGCGGCTCACACTGATCGAGCTCGAGTATCTTGAATATCGACGACGTGCAGATGGCGGGCTTGCTGAGACGGATTGGCGTCGGATATTCTCCGATCTACAACAAGCTCTTCGTGAGCAGGCGACGACATACAGGCAATGGTATAGCCAAGATATGCCCGAGCAATTCTATGCCGAGCGATTACGCTGGTGTGAACGATTGAGCCGCATACAGCGCGAGACTTTTGGGCTTTGGGTCGAACACCGCAATGTCGACATTACCAACCTGCGTGCGGACATGTCGGCGCTTGAACATTTGATGAGCGCCTGGCGGCCAGCGCCTATTGGTGGTGGCAGTCCGCTGCCAGTGCTACTTGGCGTAGGCGTTGTGATCGCTGTCTTTATTGCCTTCGCGAGCAGTAGTGGCCCAAGCAATAATGGGGTTGATCTGACGCCGGCACCAGAGCGCGCGCAAGTGAGTGCGACGAGAGTTCAAGCAGCGGCATTGCCAGCGGTTGATCCGCAAACATTGAACGCGGATCGGCAGACATTGAATGAAGAAGGCAAGCAGTTGCTGAAGCAAGGGCAGTGCGAAGAGGCGATTCAGCATTTTCAGGCTGCGTTTGATGCAAATCCATCAACGCATGAGGCATACGAACCACTGGACAACATGGCATTCTGTCTGTACGAACTTGGGCGCGTAGATGAAGCAATCGCAAAGTGGCAGCAGGCATTGGCGATCGAGCCAAATAGCCCCGATGCCAACGCCGGGCTTGGCATGGCGCTCTATGCGTCAGGTCGTCGCGAGGAGGGTATCGCATATTATCGCACAGCCATACAACTCAAAGCCGACTATGCCAACGAAGATTGGCTGCGCACAGCTGCGCTCTGGAGCGACCGGGCGATTAACGACTCGCGTGAATTACGTACTGTCACAATGCCATAGAAAACTACCTCCCCAACTCATTGGCCTCGGTGTCGGACGATGACTACTACGATTGCAGTTTTACAACTATGGAATGCGTGTTATTATTGAGCGCGTGACTAACGTTGCCTTCCTGTGCCTCATTGCTGCCTAACTGCAGTAAGCCTAGCCCCCAAACTGCTTGACAAGGATACTATGCCTTTGATAAGGTTTGCTAATGATATACAGGCCATTCGTGGAAGGCTGTACGTTGAAACTCCAAGACTATCTTCAGATCAAAGCAGCGGCTGCGTTCCTAGGGGTATCGTCGAGTACTTTGCGCAATTGGGAGCGCTCTGGCAAACTCATTGCGCATCGTCATCCAATCAACGGCTACCGGCTGTATCGGAAGGCTGATCTTGAGGCGATCTTGGCTGCAATTGCTAAGCCCGAAACTATGTTGCCTCCTGATAATCGCCAGCCGTAGTTGTACCTATGCACATTTGTGGACGAGACTTCCGGGTATAGTGTGAGTAGTGATGATGGCACCTGTCGAATCAATACTTCGTGAGTGGCGTGCGACTGGCCCGTATCTACCGACTGCGGCCTCAAAGAATGGCCTCATTGCCGAGACGCGTCTTTTCCTGAGTGCATACCATACGACACACTCCGTTCAGCAGGCGCGCGATTCTATGATTAACCATGTCTTGCCGCAACGGTCTCGAACGACTCGCACAGTCATCGTACGCAATATTATGGCCCGCCTCACGCGTTGGAATCCACCAAACTGGGTTTTAGACGACCTAGTAATGGCCAGTCAGCAGGAGGATTTGAGTCAACTGCAAGCGCTCTTACTCTTACACCATGCGCGACAGGAGACATTACTCTATGACATTGTTCAACAACTTATTGTGCCAAGCTGGGAGCGCGGTGAGCTTCAGATCAGTCGTGACGATGCGCTTGGATTTCTGGCCGAAGCAGTAACACGCGAGCCCGACGTTGGGTTGTGGAGCTATGAGACGCGAATTAAGATTGCCGGAAATCTACTCACAACGCTGCGCGACTATGGTCTGCTCAGTGGCAAGCAGACGAAGCGGATCGTTGAGCCAATCATCGACCAGTGGGCAGCACTGCATCTACTGCGGCTGCTTCGCGAGGAAGGGATACCGGAAACGCGCCTGGCCGAGCACACCGATTGGCGACTATGGTTGATGTCACCAGATCGTGTCAAAGCGTATCTACTAACCACTGAAAATCGTTAAGGTAATAATGGAACAAATAGAACAACGCCTAACGCATCTGCGTACACGCATTCAAACTGCGTATGAGGGTCTGGGCCAGAGTAGTGGCCGGCCATACGTGTACTTTGTGTATCTTCCGGAAGCGCACCAGCAGGTACAGCGCTTCATTGAAGAGCTTTTCGTGGCGCTGCCATCGCTCTATGCCATACGTGTCGATCTGCTCGATCTTACGATTGCGTCGCTACGCGGCGAGGAAGTGGCACGTGAGGCGCTGATGATCGATCCTGACACGAGTAAGTCGTCGGTCGCACCACAAGAGATTGCAGGGATCTGGCAAGAAGAGCTGCGTGACCATGTATTGGGCGAGTTAGCTGAAGCGCCTGCAAATGCACGCCCGATTGTGTTTTTTGAAGGGCTCGCAGCGCTCCATCCCCTGACGAACCCAACCGCCGTAATGGAGCAATTTGCTGAACACAGCCTCGATAATCCGTTGAATGGTCGCCCAGTCCCGATTGTGCTGTTTGTGCCGGGATTTCGCGTGCCGCACATGAGCCGCACCTACCACTTTCTGACGCAAACGTCACAGCCATTGCTGATGTACCGTGGAGAAGATATCTAATGAATATTATTGACACGTTTGCAACACAAGTTACCGAGCGGATTGAGCCGGTGGTTAAGGTCGCCGATCGCCATCCAAGCCGGCTGCGATATGAACTGAGTAATTTGATTGTTACTCCTCAGTGGGAGCAGCATCTCCGTCGAATGTTCGATGCCTGGGCCGAAGCAGCCGATGGACGATCGGGGGTCGATCCAGGTATCTGGATCAGTGGCTTTTTCGGCTCGGGCAAGTCGCTGCTGATGAAGGTGCTTGGCATTATCCTTGAGGGAAATGAGCTCGACGGCCAGCACGTCGACGATATTTTCTTGAGCCGCCTGCCCGAACATAGTCCGGACCGTGGCGAGATCAAGCGGCTACTGACTGCGATTCGTCGCAAGACCGCCACAACTGCCGTAGGCGGCAATATCCATGCGTTGCAGGGCTCCAGTAATGAGAGCCTGGCGCTGATTGCCTTCAAGCTATTTGCTGCCGAGCAAGGGTATACACATAATTGGGCC
>LJCR01002667.1 GCA_001399705.1 Kouleothrix aurantiaca | reverse complement strand
CTCCTGCCCACGCACGACGAGCTGCTGGCGGCGCTGCTGGCGTTTCGCTACGCGCCCGCGTTTTTGCGCCGCCTGCCGGCCCTGCCCGTTGCGCTGGCGCTGGGCGGCATTGGCGCCTGGGCGGCGGCGCTGCTGCTGGCTGGCCGCCAGCACCTTACGCTGTCGGTGCCGGGGGCCGAGAACGACTTTCGCGTGTTTGCGCTGCGCTCGGCGCATCTGGCGGGTCAGTTCCCGGCTGGCATCGACGACCCCGCGCGCGATGGCGTGTTTCGCGCCGACGGCTTCTACAATCAGGGCTACCCGCTGCTGCTCTGGCTTCTGCGCCCGTTCGCCAGTGACAACGCCTTTCTGGCGGCACGCGTGGTCGCCACGCTTAGTGGCGCGCTGCTGCTATTTGGCGGCTGGCTGCTTGCGCGCCGCCTGCTTGGCCGCAATGGCGCGCTGCTGGCGCTCGTGCTGCTGGCGCTCAGCCCGCTGGTGGTGGAATATGGCCTCTACCTCGGCACCGACACGCCTTTTGCGGCGCTGTGCGTGCTGGCGCTGGCCCTGCTGCTGCCCACGCGCGCGCCGCGCGTCTGGCTGCTGGCGCTGGCAGGCGTGGTGGCAGGCGCGGCCTTTCTGGTGCGCCACCCGGGCTTCTTGCTGCTGCCCTTCGGGTGGCTGGCGATCTGGGCCGGCGCGCGCCTCCACACCGAGGCCCGCCCTGCCTTGCGCACCCATCTGCTCGCCTTCACGCTGGCCTTTCTGATCGCTATTCTGCCGCAAGTGCTTGTGAACCTGCGTGACACCGGCCAGCCCTTGTACAGCCAGCAGGCCAAGAACGTCTGGCAGGGTATGTTCGGCGGCGGGGACTGGGATCGCTGGGCGGGGGCGCGCAACGACATCGGCATCACTGAGGT
>LJCR01002669.1 GCA_001399705.1 Kouleothrix aurantiaca | reverse complement strand
GGTGCATTACTCGTGCGCAGCCCAACTGTAGGGGTAGCGCGCGTCTTCGATGCTTGTGGCGGCGCGGGCGACACGTAGTGGGTGGAACGTATCAAGCATGACGGCCAGCTCTTCGGTACCTTCCTTGCCGATGCTCGCCTCGGCCGCGCCGGGATGCGGGCCGTGCGGCAAGCCACTTGGGTGCAGCGAGATGCTGCCCGGCTCGATGCCGCGCCGCGACATAAAATTCCCCTCGACATAGAACAGCACTTCGTCGCTATCGACATTCGAGTGGTTGTAGGGCGCGGGAATCGCCAGCGGATGATAGTCGTACTTGCGCGGCACGAATGAGCAGACCACGAAATTCGGGCCTTTGAAGGTCTGGTGCACCGGTGGCGGCTGGTGCACGCGCCCGGTGATCGGCTCGAAGTCTTCGATGTTGAGCGCCCACGGGTACAGGCAGCCATCCCAGCCGATCGCGTCGAGCGGGTGGTGGGCGAGCGTGTGCATGGTGTAGCGGTCGCGGGCGCGCACGAGCACCGGGAACTCGCCGCGCTCGTCGTGGGCGGGCAGTTCCTGCGGCACGCGAATGTCGCGCTCACAGAAGGGCGAATGTTCGAGCAACTGGCCGTACTCGTTGCGGTAGCGGCGCGGCGTGTCGATATTGCCGCGCATGTCGAGCACCAGCAGCGTGCACGGGCCGTTTGCGACGATCCGGTACGTCGTGCCGATCGGGATGACAATGTAGTCGCCACGGCGGAAATCGAGCGTGCCAAACAAACTTTCGATGTGGCCCTCGCCGGCATTGACAAACAGCAGCTCGTCGCCCTGACCGTTGCGGTAGTGATAGTCCATTGGCGCGGTCGGCTGCGCGATGCTCAGCGTTACGTCGGCGTTGTGGAGCAGCACGCGCCGCCCGC
>LJCR01002666.1 GCA_001399705.1 Kouleothrix aurantiaca | reverse complement strand
GCGTAGAACAAAAGACATCCGTCTCGCTCGGAACGCCAGGGTTATACACGCCCTGGCGTTTCTGCGTTCATATTTCGAAACACCATACGCGCCACACTGGTAGCCTGCCAGAGCTTCTGTGACAGAAAATGGAAAAAACTGGCCGAAATCGCAATCAATGGCACAGTTTTTGAAGAAAGAGCGCCGCACGTATCATATTTTGTAGATCTGGTTGAAAGGAGCGATTATGCCGCAGGTACGAAAGCTGACCGATCAGGAAGTGACGGCGCTGCAAAATAAAAACAAGGGCAAGCGACAACTGGCCGAGGAAGAATATGATGCGATGCTCAGCAGCTACGAAATGGGCGATTACGGCGAAGCCATGCTTGAGCCAAGCGAAAAGCGGCTGACTGTTCGCAACCGCCTGAAGGCCGCCGCCAAACGGCGCGGCATCGGCATTCTTTTCCAGCGCACCTCCGGCGATATGGTGCGCTTCAAGGTCGTGCCCGCCGACGAGATGCGCGACGACGAGAGCGACCTCGAAGCAGCGGTTGCATCGGATACGCCGCCACGCCCGCGCAAAAAAGCGCGGGCCAAGTAGCCCGCCCAAAAGCTTCACGCACAGGCCGCCCGGCGCTCGGGCGGCCTGTGCGTTGGCGCAGGCCGCAGCAAAATGCGCTATCATTGCGCCCACACGCAAAGCAGATACAGAAGGCACGTTTATGGCAGCAATCACAGAACGCCCGCTGGTAGCATTCGGCCGCGAGGTCTGCGGCGACCTGCTGGCCGGGCTGCGGCGCGAGTGGCTGGTGACGAACGGCCTGGGCGGCTACGCCTCGGGCACGCTGGCCGGCCCGAACACGCGCCGCTACCACGGCCTGCTGGTAGCAGCGCTGGAGCCGCCAGTGGCGCGCACCGTG
>LJCR01002668.1 GCA_001399705.1 Kouleothrix aurantiaca | reverse complement strand
GGGGATAATAATGCTGAGTAGTGGTTGTTTCATTTCAGGCGTGCTCCGGCGTTTTTGCAGTGGCCTTGGCGGGCGTGAAATCGGCGGCACGCGGCGGCAGAGTGCCGTTCGCGGGCATAGCGGGCGGGGTGGGCGTGGGCGTTGGCGGCGGCAGGCTGCGCAGCTTTTTGCGCGAGGCAAAATAGCGCCCTGGCCCAACCACCGCGCCATGGAACTCGGCCCACGCCAGATCGAGCGGAACGTGATTGGGCCGGCGCAGCAGCGCGCGCGCAAGCTGGTGCACATGGTGCTGCCAGAACCAGCGCGGCGCCAGCTTGAGCAGCAGCATCTCGCGCTCGATCAGGAAGGCGCGCATCCACCAGGCAAACACGCCAACGCCGTAGCCAAAGATCGTGCGGCGCAGCGAGTCCCACTCGCGGCGGTGCCGGTGCCACACCAGCGCCGCTGGGTCGTAGACGATCCGGTAGCCGCGCGCCAGGGTGCGGTAGTAGAACTCGTGGTCTTCACCTGAGCATGCTGGCGTGCCGGGGCCAAGCGCCTCGTCGAACAGGCCGATATCGCGCAGCATGGTGCGGCGCACCGCCATATTCACCGACGCGCCCACCAGGCCGGCCGCCAGCGGGTTGATCGAGCTGAGATCAAAGCTGCGGCGCACAAAGCCGCGCGCAAAGCCGTGGGTTTCTTCAAACCACAGCTGCGCCTCGGTTTCCAGCTCCAGTGGCATGGTGATGCCGGTAGCGATTGCCACCAGCGGGTCGGCGAAATTGCGGCGCAGCGCATCCAGCCAGCCGGGGTCAACCTGGGCGTCGTCGTCGGTGTAGGCGATGATGTCGCGGGTGGCGGCCAGCAGGCCGCGGTTGCGCGCAATGCCTGCGCCGGGGCGCGGCTCGTGAATATAG
>LJCR01002665.1 GCA_001399705.1 Kouleothrix aurantiaca | reverse complement strand
GTGGAGCATCCACACCTTCTTTATGCGCGTGCCGATCGATGTCCTGTTTGTCGATAAGAAGAATATGGTAGTGGGCTTGCAGCACGCCATGCCGCCAAGCCGGCCGTTTGCTGGCGTTGCGCCGTGGCGCGGGCACTATGTCGTTGAGATGCCGGCGGGGGTGCTCGCTGCGACGGGCACCCAGGTGGGCGACCAGCTTGTGCTCACGCCGCCGATTGGCTAGCTAGGCATAACGCGCTGTGCCGCGCGTTCGGCCAGCCAGCAGCAGGTAGCTGTAGAGAAGAAGCCCCGACAGGAGTGAGACGGCGAGTTTCACCCACAGCGGCGCGGCTGAGGGCGACAGAAAGCCCTCGATTGTGCCGGCAACCACCAGAATTGGCACGCAGCCAAGCAGCAGCAGCGCCGCCCGCCGCGTCGCAAGCAGCAGCGCCGCGCGCCGCGTCAGCAAGCCCGGCCGCACCAGCGCCCAGCCAAGCTGCATACCCGCCCCACCCGCAATAAAGATCGCGCTCAGCTCCAGTGTGCCGTGTGCGGCCACAAACCCCCACAGATTGCTGGCAAAGCCGAGCGACTGCGCCGCCCCCGCAACAATCCCCAGCATCAAGCCATTCTGCACCAGCACATACAGCGTGAACAGGCCCAGCAGCACGCCGCCGGCGAAGGCCAGGATGGTAACGCGGATGTTATTCGTCATAATCATCGACGCGCCCGCCGCGTTGCCATCGTTCAGGTCGTTCCACCATTCGTGTTTGTCGCGAATGTCCTGAATGCGATCTTCGAGGCCGGGGAAGAGCGCCGCGCCAGCCGCCGGGTCGCGATAGGCGATGCCAAAGCTGGCGACTGCGGGCAGAAAAAACATCAGGAAGGCGGCGAGCGTATAGGCCCAGGTGGCGCGAAAGG
>LJCR01002664.1 GCA_001399705.1 Kouleothrix aurantiaca | reverse complement strand
GGTTGACGGCAAGCTCTACGGCGTGAAGATGATCGACGACATGGGCATGATCTACTACCGCAAGAGCCTGCTCGACGGCGCCGGCCTCAAGCCGCCGACCACTCTCGACGAGCTGGGCGCGGTGATCGACAAGCTCACCGCCGGCCAGGCCAAGGGCTTCTTCGCGGGCAACGACGGCGGCGTCGGCGTGATGGGCGACATGCTGCTCTGGTCGTCGGGCCACGATCACCTGACCACCGACAACAAGGTTGATTTCAACAACGCCGATGTGATTGCGGCCTTCACCAAGGGCCAGCAGTGGCTGAAAGATCACAGCAACAGCATCCTCAACGGCGCGCCGACCGACTGGTGGGATCCTTCATCGTTCACAAGCGGCCTGGCGGCGGTGCAGTGGACCGGCCTGTGGGCCATGCCGGGCATCAAGAAGGCGATCGGCGACGACTTCGGCGTGGTGCCGTGGCCGCAGATCGAAGCTGGCAAGGGCAAGCCCGCTACCTTCTGGGGCGGCTGGTCGCAGTTCGTCAACGCCAAGGGCAAGAACATCGAAGAAGCCAAGGCCTATGTCAAGTGGCTGTGGATCGAGAACAAGGACATTCAGAAGGACTGGGCGCTGTCGTATGGCTTCCACGTGCCGCCGCGCAAGAGCGTGGCCGCCGAGGCCGAGCCATTGAAGAGCGGCCCGGCGTCGCAGGCGGTCGAGTACATCAACAAGTACGGCGTGCCGGGCAACCCGAGCTGGACTGGCGCGATGGGTACGGCCTGGGGCGACGCGGTCACCAACATCCTGAAGAACGGCGCCGATCCCAAGACCGAGATCGAAGGGGCGGCCACCAAGGTGGAAGCCGAGCTGGCCAAGCTGAAATAAGCTTGCCAGTTTAGGGTTACAATAGGGCGGCTGCGC
>LJCR01002663.1 GCA_001399705.1 Kouleothrix aurantiaca | reverse complement strand
GGAAGTGCACCGCGGCGAGGTTCAGCGCCTTTGCCGCGCATGTCTGCTCGGCGGTGCGCAGCGCGGCGATGTCGGCGTAGCCCTCCAGCATCGGCGCGTCGACGGTGCCGCACTCGCCGCGGGTGGCGCAGGCGTAGTGCACCGCCACGCCCTCGGCGGTGTAGCGCGCAATCGTGCCGCCATTGCCAAAGCTCTCGTCGTCGGGGTGCGGGTAGGCGATCAGGATGGTGCGCGGGCGCGGCTCCCGATCGAGCCAGAGCGAGTCGATTCCGTAGGGTGCAAAGTCAAGCTCGCGGGCTGTTTCTATTGTCATAGTATGCGTTTCTGTTCAGGCGGGTGGATCGTGGTGAAGTGTACCATACTCTTTTGTGGGCTGCGCGCCCTCAGCTCGAGCGCATCCTGAGTAGGCCCGCAGGTCTGTATCGAAGGGTGCGCGGGCGTAAACCAGTGCCTTGGGGTAGGCAGTTTGCTCGGGCCGCAAGGCCGCCGGAGCTCGCGCCGCCCCACCCACTTCGTGGGTACCCGCCCGGCGTCGGGGCTGTCGCCCCGAACCCCAAATTTTAGGTGGTCGGCTGCGACAGCGCTCGGTTGTCATGCCTCCGTTGTGCCAAAAAGCTGGCAACAGAACGATGAAACTATTGTCGTTGATGGAAGCCTTCAATCCGGCATAGACTGTATCGTCCGATGCCTTGCCTTCATCCACAACGGAGCCATGACAGTATAAATTCCCAAAAGTCTACCACGCTCTTTATGGGGTTCGGGGCAAGGCCCCGACGGCGGGGTTGTTAGGGGCCGGCGGCGGCCCCTAACCGCGGAGCGCGAGGGCGCGTAGCCCTCGCAAGAATGCGGCGCAAGAACAACCCTAACCGCGGAGTGCGAGGGCACATAGCCCTCGTATGTCT
>LJCR01002662.1 GCA_001399705.1 Kouleothrix aurantiaca | reverse complement strand
CCATTCGCGTGATGAACGCGCGCGGCGCCGGCTCGGATCGGGCGATTTCGCGTGGTGTGCGCTACGCCGCCGACAAGGGCGCGCAGGTGATCAACCTGAGCCTGGGCGCCTCGCTCACCATCGACGCCGACACCGTTTCCGAGCAGGTCACCAGCGCCATCCGCTACGCGCAGAGCAAGGGCTCGCTGGTGATTGTGGCGGCCGGCAACGACTTCCTGCCGCTTGAGAATGCGATTGTTGGCGATAACCCCGACGTGGTTGTGGTGGCTGCCACCGACGATAACGACATCAAAGCCGACTTCTCGAACTCGGGGCGGTGGATCACCGTTACCGCGCCGGGCGTGCATATTCTTTCCACCATGCCGACCTACGATGTCTACCTGACCAGCCAGGTGCCGCGCGACGAGCGCTTCCAAAAGGGCTACGACTACATGAGCGGCACGTCGCAGGCCACGCCGTTTGTGTCGGCGCTGGCGGCGCTGCTGTTTTCGGCCCACCCCGACTGGGATTGGCGGCAGGTCGAGGCGGCGCTGAAAGAGTATGTGGTCGATATTTCGGCGCAGAACGCCACGCTGGCCGAAAAGAACTATCTTGGCAGCGGGCGCATCGACGCCTGCAAGGCGCTGAGCGTCTCCACAGCCGCCGCGCCCACGCCCACGCAGCCGCCCGAAAACACGCCAGCGGCACGTCCCACGCCCCGCCCAACCGCCGAGCCAGCAACTGAACCAGGCGCCCGCCCAACGCCGCTCGCCGTCGACGTGCCGGGCACCAACGACACCGGCGCGGCGCGCAACTTCGGCCGCGACCTGCTGCTGATTGCGGGTGTGCTGGCCTGTGGTATGGTGCTGCTGATCGCGCTGGTGCTGTTTGCGCTGTTCCGCCTGCTGCGCGAGCACTACGGC
>LJCR01002660.1 GCA_001399705.1 Kouleothrix aurantiaca | reverse complement strand
GGCCCACACACTTGCGCTGATACCATCGCGGATGCGCGGCGCGCCGCTGCCCGACAGCAGAAAGACGATCAGCGCCATGATGCCCACTCCCACGGCAGCGCCCAGCGCCCGCCGCCGAAAATCCTCGCGCAGCTCGGCGTCGGTGGCCTCGACCGTCAGGTACACCGCCGCAAGAAAGGCAAACAGCACCAGCGCAAACACGCCAACCGCCCACGGGAACGGCGCCAGCCAGGCCGCGAAGAAGCCGCTGGTCACAATCTCATTTTCAACCGTAATTGCGCCGGATGCGATCGCACCAATGAACACGCCCAGCATAATCGGCGTCACCACGCTTGCGATTGCAAACACCCGGCTCCAGCGGCGCTGCACCGCGTCGGCCTGCGAGTCGTAGGTGCGGAACGTAAAGGCCGCGCCGCGCAGCACAATCCCGATCAGCATGATCGTCAGCGGGATGTGCAGCGCCGTCATGATCGCCACAAACGCGGGCGGAAAGGCGGTAAACAGCAGCACAATCACCAGAATCACCCAGACGTGGTTGGCCTCCCAGATCGGGCCAATCGCCCCGGCGATCAGCGCGCGCTGCTGGCTGGCGCGCGGCCCGGCCGCCAGCAGGTCCCACACGCCGCCGCCAAAGTCCGCGCCGGCCAGCAACGCATAGAAGATCAGCGCCACCAGCATAACGCCCGCTACAATCAGCTCAAGCGACGGCATGGCCGGCCTCCTCGTGCTGGGCGTGGATATCGCTCACCGGCGCGTTGATGATTTGGGTCCACATGAGCCAGGCCACCACCGCCGCCCGGAACAGGTAGAGGATGGTGAATGTCGTGAAAGTCACCGCCAGGCCGGGCATGGGCGTCACGGCATCGGCGGTGCGCACCAGGCCGTAGATCACCCACGGCTGGC
>LJCR01002661.1 GCA_001399705.1 Kouleothrix aurantiaca | reverse complement strand
CCCCAATGCTGACACCTCGCACAGGCGCGCAGCACAGCGCCACGCTGCTGCCCGGCGGGCAGGTGCTGGTGGCAGGTGGCTGGCAGCAAAGCGATGGCGGCGCGCAGCTGCGCATTCTCGCCAATGCAGAACTGTACGACTGGCAGATCGACCGCTGGATCGCGACCACGCCGCTCGGCACGCCGCGCGCCGGGCATATCGCCCTTTCGCTGCCCAGCGCCCCGCTGCTGGTGGCTGGCGGCTACAGCGACGGCGGGCGTGGTCCGCTACCCGGCGGCGCAAACGGCGTCGACCTGACCAGCGCCGAGCTGTATGCCGAGCTCGCCGCGCCCGAGCACTGCTTCAGCGAAACGAACTTCTGTGTGCGCGGTCCCTTCCTGCGCTACTGGCAGACGCACGGCGGCCTGGCGATCAACGGCTACCCGATCAGCAATGAGTTCACGCAGGTGCTGGAAGACGGCAACGCCTACACCGTCCAGTATTTCGAGCGCGTGCGCATGGAATACCACCCCACCAACGCGCCGCCTTTCGATGTGCTGCTCGGCCAGTTTGGGCGGCGCCTGCACCCAGCCGACCCGCCCGCGCCACAGATGGCCGGCGCGACCTACTTTCCCGAAACCGGCCACAATGTGCGCGGCAGTTTCCTGCGCTACTGGCAGCGCAATGGCGGCCTGGCGCAGTTCGGCTACCCGCTGAGCGAAGAATTCACCGAGACGCTGGAAGACGGCCAGCCCTATGTGGTGCAGTATTTCGAGCGGGCGCGCTTTGAGCACCACCCCGAAAATCCCGCCCCGTTCGATGTGCTGCTCGGCCTGTTCGGGCGGCGCATCCTGGGCGGCGGGTGAGCGGGTGACAAGATGACGGGGTGAGCGGGTGACAAGATGATGGGGTGAGCGGGTGACA
>LJCR01000266.1 GCA_001399705.1 Kouleothrix aurantiaca | reverse complement strand
GGCGTGCGCGCTCGACACAACCACGCCGCAGATCTTCGCCGTCAACAAGCCCTACTTGAAAACGAGCGATACAAGCTCCGCTTCACGCACGCTTACCGTGACTGGCGTGGGCTTTGGCGCAACGGCGGGCAAGGTCTACCTGGGCGCGACCCAGATGGGCGTGAGCAGCTGGACGGACCGGGCAATCTCGTTCTTCGTACCGCTGCCGCCTGCTATTCCGGCTGGCCCGCTGCAGCTCAGCATCGTTGGCGCGAACGGAATGAAGTCGGTGAACGGCGTGAGCATCCATGTGATGAGCACGGCCACCCCAGCCTACAACCCGACAGTGTACGAAGTTGGCACGGGCAAGACCTACAGCACCATCCAGGCCGCCATCGACGCCGCGCAGAACACCGCGCAGGCGCTAGTGGTGGTATACCCTGGCGGCGTGCCCGACTCGACCAATCCAACTTATAACCCGCGCAAGGCCTACTTCGAGAATCTGATCATCTCGTCGCCGGTGAAGCTCCAGGGCGTCGGCCCGGGCGGCGTGTACCCCGACGGCTCGGTGGTGGAAGGCTCGATCATCGACGGCGGCGCGTTCGGCGGCGACACCCCGCTGGCCGATGCCTGGCGCACGCGCCTGGGCGGCATGACCTGGGCCGGCAACCAGACGCCCTACGAAGGGCAGACGGTCTACTGGCTGGCGGGTTCGACGAACCAGTTCCCGACCAACGCCACCTACAAGCCGGCCATCGACGGCTTCTCGATCCAGGGTGGCGACCAGGCTGGCTTCCCGAACAATATCAACGTCATTGGTGGCACCCCAACCGGCCTGCCGGCGACGGTGCAGACGCAGGGCGGCGGCGTGTTCGTCAACGGCTACGTGCGCAACCTGCAAATCACCAACAACATCTTCCAGAACAACGGCGGCGCATATGGTGGCGCGATCCGCATGGGCACGCCCGACCTGCCCGCGCCCGACACGAACAACCATAACGAAAACCTCGTGATCGCCAACAACCGCGTGATCGCCAATGGCGGCACCAACCTGGCTGGCGGTATCGGCATCTTCGCCGGCACCGACAACTACGAGATCGCCAACAACGACATCTGCGGCAACTTCTCGGCCGAGTATGGCGGCGCGATCAGCCACTACGGCCTGAGCACGAACGGCAAGATCCACGACAACCGGATCTACTTCAACCGCTCGTACGACGAGGCTGGCGCGATCATGATCGCCGGGCAGCTGCCGGCCAACCCAGCGACGCTTTCGCCGGGCGCGGGCGCCGTCGACATCTACAACAACCTCATCCAGGGCAACCTGGCGAACGACGACGGTGGTGGCATTCGCTTCCTGATGGCGGCTGGCCCGAGCAACTACGCCTTCAACGTCTACAATAACATGATCGTGAACAACATCAGCACCCACGAGGGCGGCGGCATCGCCATCGACGATGCGCCCAACGTGCGGGTGTATGGCAACACGATCATGAAGAACATCACCACTGCGACGGCGGCGACCAGCAACGGCCTGCCCGCGCCCGCCGGCCTCTCGACGGCGCAGAACAGCGCACAGCTTCGCGCCGCCGTGCCAAGCGCTGGCCTGTTCAGCAACCCGGTGCTGTTCAACAACATCTTTTGGGACAACCGCGCCGGCACCTGGACGGGCGGCGGCGTGGCGGGCATTGGCCTGACCGGCGACCCGAACGCCAAGAACTACTGGGACCTGGGCGTGGCCGACGGCTCGGGCGTACTCGCGCCAACAAACTCGGTCATCCAGCAGAACGCTGGCACTCACGTCTACACCACTTCTGGCACCAACAAGACGACCGATCCGGCTGTGACGAGCGTGTACGACCTGTCGGTGGCGGTGTTCCCGTGGCGCACCAACCCCAACTTCGTCAACGCGGCGATTGTGGCGGTTGAGGCGCCGCCGAACCTGCTGGGCAACTACCACCTGGCGAGCAACACTTCGCCGGCATACAACGCTGGCACGCCCAGCAAGGGCAGCGTCACCGCGCAAACCTTCGACTTCGACCACGACGTGCGCCCGCAGTTTGGCAGCTTCGACATCGGCGCGGATGAGCTGCTTGGCGCAACGGCTGACCTGGGGATCACGAAGACCAACAACCAGACCAGCGTGACCGCAGGCGGCACAACGACCTACACGGTTGTGGTGACGAACAGCGGCCCCAGCCCGGTAACCGGCGCGCCAGTGACGGATACCTTCCCGTCCTCGCCCACCGTCACGAGCTGGACCTGTTCGGCAAGCGCGGGTTCGAGCTGCACCACGGGCGGATCAGCCAACAACCGCACCGGCACGGTAACGCTGGCGAACGGCGGCAGCGCAACCTTCACCGGCAGTGCCACCGTCTCGAGCAGCGCAAGCGGCTCGATCACCAACAGCGCCAGCGTTGCGACCCCAAGCGGCGTGACGGACAGCAATAGCGGCAACAACTTGGCCACCGACGCTGACACGATCCAGCCGACAACGCCTGTGCTGAATACCCCGCTTGATAACTTCAACCGCGCAAATACGAACACGCTGAACAATGGCACAAACTGGAGTCAGACGGTCAGCAGTGGTAGCGCTGCGATCCGCGTCAATAGCAACCAGGCGTTCGCGAACTCGGCTGGCACTGCCTACTGGAACAACCCGACAAGCGGCTTCAACGCCAAGCAGGCTGCCGGCTTCACCTTTGCCAACACGCCCACGTTAGTGAATAACACGGCGCTGCTGCTGAAGGCGAGTGGTGGCACCGCACCGTCGCTGTCGAGCTTCATTCGAGTGCTGTACAGTGGCGGCACAGTGACTGTGGCAACCACCACGAATGGCACGAATGCGAACCCAACCTACAACTCCATTGGCTCGTTTGTAGCAACCTTTGCGAGCGGCGACCGGCTGCTGGCCCAGGCCAATACTGACGGCTCGGTGGATGTGTGGAAGATCACGGCAGCGAACGTTACCAGTTACCTGGGCCATACATCGACCTCCACCTTCACCGGCAGTGGTCGTATCGGCATCCAACTCCCCAGCGGGGCGCGTGTCGATGACTTCCGCGGCGGCAACATTCCCTAGCGACAGTTAGCTCGCAGATGTGAGCTTTGGGCGGGCCGGTGTTCCCGCACCCAACGTCCAAGGCTCACACCGCTCTCTTCTATGGAGATATGCATGAACAAGCGATTTGACATATCGCGGCGCGGCTTCCTGAAGCTAGGTGGCGGCGCGGTGGCTGCTGCTGCCGGGGCGCGCTTGCTGCCCGGCGCGGTGGCCAACCTGCTCCAGCCGGCGGCTTCGGTGGCCAACGCCACGATCAACCCAACCTACCATCTGGGCGGTACCGATGGCTGGGTGGCAATGCCGCCAAGCGCGCCGGCGATCTCGCCCTACTTTCCCGATACGCTGGCGCCCAGCCCGTTCAACACCTACGTCTTTGGCTTCCGCAACCTGACGGGCATGACCGACGGCCAGATTACGAATCAGAAAAACCATGCCCAGCTCTCAGCGCCGATCCTGGAAGCGACTGAGAATGTTGAAATGACGATCAAGCTCACCAACATCGGCCTGGCGCTGCGCCCCGACCTGGTGGACTCGCACACCATGCACTGGCACGGCTTCCGCAATGCCATCCCGCTCTTCGACGGCGAGCCAACCTCGTCGCTGTCGGTGCCGATCGGGCGCAACATTACCTACTACTTCAACCCGCACGCTGCCGGCACCTATATGTACCACTGCCACTTCGAAGATACCGAGCACGTGCATATGGGTATGACGGGCACCGTATTCGTGCGGCCGACGATGGGCCGCAACTTCGCCTACAACGACGCCAGCACCGGCTTCGACCGCGAGTTTGTGATGTTCCTGAGCGAGGTGTGGGCCGAGGCGCACTGGGACGACGCGCATATTCAGCTGCCCGACTGGACCGACTACAAGCCCGATTTCTACCTGCTGAACGGGCGCTGCTACCCCGACACGCTGGCGCCAAACGGCACTGGCTTCGATACGGATGGCTACCTGAATGTTCCGGCCGCGCCCAACGCCCACCTGCAATACCAGCCGATCTCGTCGCTGGTGCGCATCAACGCTGGCGAAAAGGGCCTGCTGCGCTTCGTAAACCTGGGCTTCTTGCGCCAGTCGATGACCCTGCCCGGCATCAAAATGCGGGTGGTGGGCAAAGATGCGACGCTGCAGAAGAATGGCTCCGCCGACAAGACCTTCTACACCAACACCGTCACGCTTGGCGCGGGCGAGAGCTACGACGCGAGCTTCCAGGCGCCGAGCTACAGCAGCAGCGCGCAGGTTTTCACCGACACAGCGCTGCCGGGTTCGCCCACGTACAACAAGTACCTGCTCTACAACCGCAACTACGATCATCTGAGCAATGCGGGTGGCGCGGGCGCGGGCGGGCAGATGACCGAGATCCGTGTGTATCAGCCTGGCACGCTGGCGGCGCAAACCAGCCCGAACACCTAGCCACAACGTTCTGAGCCGGCGGCCACGCCTGCGCGAACCGCGGCTCGAAACCGTGATAAAGGAGCATTCAAACGATGCAAACATCGTTATTCAAGCGAATCAGGTGGGGGCTGGCGCTGGCGCTCGGCGCCCTGCTGATTGGGGCGCTCCCGCGTGGCAGCGCACCCGCCGCGCGCGCGGCCAGCACCGATGTTTCGGGTATTTCCTGCACCACCAGCAACAGCCCGAACCCGAGCTTCTCGCTCACTGCCACTGAAGGCAGCATTGGCGTGCCGGATGGCAATATCGTGTATATGTGGAGC
>LJCR01002659.1 GCA_001399705.1 Kouleothrix aurantiaca | reverse complement strand
CTGCACCACTGGCTGCCCGGCCTGGTACGCTGGCTCGCCGCCACCACCGGCGCGCGCCGCCCCCGCAGCGGGCAGTAGGCACAACCCAGCCAAACCAACCAGCAAGGAGAAAAGCGCACCTGGGGTCCGCATCCTGAGTAGGCCCGAAAGGGCCGTATCGAAGGGTGCGCGCACATTGGTTTCACCTACTCGCAGTGCGCAGCCCCTGCGCGTGCGCAGTTTCAGGCAATTTCTGCGCCGACCCGTTACTTTTTGCGGAAACGAGCAACTGTAGCTGTGAGCGCGCAACCCGCGCCATCGCGCCAGCGCATAGGGGTTCTTGCCCAATCCTGATTTGCCCGCGGCGCATGAATCCGTTCATCATATACGAGGAGAACGTTCATGCCACAGCGTAGCACATTACTGATCTCTGCTGCCATCACTGTTTTTCTGCTTGTGGTAATTGGCGGCGTGGCGGCACGTATTGCCAGCCAGCCGGCCGCGCCGCCCGTTGCCGCAGCGCCTTCGCCAACGTTTGTTCCGCAAGCCTCGCCCACCGAGCCACAGGCCGACCTGGCAGCGCAGATTGCCGCGCGCGAGGCCGACTACCAGCAGCGCCTGGCAGAAGCCAACGCGCGCATTCAGCAATCGAACGAGCAGCTCGACCAGGCCTACCAGAAGCAAGCGGACCTTGCCGCTGCGCTCGATCAATCGTATGCACAGCAGAAAGCGCTCGCAAAGCAGATCGCGGCGCCTGCCAGAGCAGCCGCGCCAACGGCAGTTCCTGCGCCGCCCGCGCCAACAACCCCGCCCGCGCCACCTGCCCCTACCTATGCCATCTCTCCCGATCAGGCCGCTGCCATTGCGCTTGGCGCCGCCCCCAGCGCGCAGCTCACACGCGCACCCGAGCTGGTGAACTTTGAAG
>LJCR01002658.1 GCA_001399705.1 Kouleothrix aurantiaca | reverse complement strand
GTCGTAGCGGAAGGCCAGCAGGTCAAGATTCTGCCCGCCGTCTATCCGCTCAAGAAAGCGCGCCAGCTGGCCGTGCAGGTCGGCGCGCGCGCGGCTGGTCAGGCTGTCGTAGGTTACTTCCTGCGTGATGATCTGCGTGAACAGGTAGGCCAGCTCGGGCTCGCGCTCGGCCAGCGCAGTCAGCTCGACCTGGCTCAATTCTTCCAGGCTTTCCTGCAGCGCGGCATTTTGGCCGAGCGCGGGCGCAGCGCCACTCAGCCAGCCCACGCTGAAGCGCCGCCCGATCACACTGGCAACTTTCAGCAGCGCTTTCTGGTGTTCGCTGAGCTGGTCGATCCGGCTGAGCACCAGCGCGCGCAGGTTGAACGGCAGGTCGAGCGCGGCGACGGCGGCCTGGTTCCACGGGTCGATGCCGCGGCTGTGCAGGTAGGTGAGCAAACCCTCGATGGCGAAAGGATTACCCTGCGATCGCGCACTGATCTGCTCGATCAGGCGTGGTGGCACCGTGCCGTGATGGTCGGGCAGCAGTTGCGCGAGTTTGGCGCGCAGCACCTGCTCGGCGGCCGCGGCAGCGAGCGGCGCAAGCGGAATTCCAGTAAAGTGTTCCAGCGCCTCGACGCGCGGCTCTTGCAGGCGCTGCAGGCGTGGCGGGCGGTAGGCCAGCACAATCAGCACCGGCAGGGCGGCGCAGACGCGGCCCACCTGCTCCAGCAGTTCGTGCGAGGCAGCGTCGATCCATTGCAAATTGTCGAGCACCAGCAGCAGCCCGCTCCCTTCATCGGCGGCTTCGCGCGCGGCGGCTTGCAGGCATTCCAGCAGCAACGCATACAGGGCCGACTGGCGGAACTGTGGCGCGAGGCTCTGGGTGAAGGCGTTTTCGGGCAGATCGAGTCCAAGCAGCGGGC
>LJCR01002657.1 GCA_001399705.1 Kouleothrix aurantiaca | reverse complement strand
CGTCGTGGTTGCGCTTGAGCGGGAAAACCGCCGCCTTGACCGGCGCGACTTTCGGCTTGAGCCGCAGCACCGTGCGGTAGCTTTCGTCGAGCAGCGGCTGAGCCTGGCCGCGCAGCTTCTTGCCCAGCTCGATCTGGTCGGCCCCCGGCATTGCCAGCAGCGAGTCGACCTGGCCGAGCGCGTTGGGCAGGTCGGCGGCGATGGCCTCGCTGGCCGCCACCAGCGCGTCGCGCTGCTCGGCGCTCATCTTCTCGTTGCGCCCAACCGACTTGACGAAGGCCTGGAGTGCCGCGCTCACCGCGTCGAGTTTTTCGGGCGCGGGCGCTTTCACCATTTCCTCGGCGTAGGCCTCGCACAGCACGGCCAGCGGGCAGCGCCCCACGCCCGCCGACGGCTCGATCACAAACGGCACAACGTGGCGGTTGCTGGCCTGGTCGAAGTAGGTCAGGCGCGCAAGGCTATCGGTGTTCGGGTTCACGCGCGCCGTCAGGCCGAGCTTGTCCTGGTCGCGGCTGTGCGAGCCGCGGTCGAAGTCGGTGCGGTTGGCGATCCCTTCGATTTCCTCGTACCCAAGCGTTGGGTAGTTGTACATCAGGTCGTAGGTGCGCTTGGAATAGTGCGCCAGATCTTCTTTTGGCACGTCGTAGATCTGGATCTGGCTGCGCGGCACGCCAATGCCTTCCCACCAGCTCAGGCGCGCTTCCAGCCACTTGGCGTGCCAGTCCTCGTCGGTGCCGGGCATGACAAAGAACTCGATCTCCATCTGGTCGAACTCGCGCACGCGGAACAGGAAATTGCGCGGGTTGATCTCGTTGCGGAAGGCCTTGCCGATTTGCGCGATCCCAAAGGGCAGCTTGCGGCTGGTGGTTTGCTGCACGTTCAGGTAGTTCGCGAAGATGCCCTGC
>LJCR01002656.1 GCA_001399705.1 Kouleothrix aurantiaca | reverse complement strand
CAGGTCGCCTGCACCTCGGGGTTCGAGGTCCACTTCACGAAGTCCCACGCGCCAGCCTGCTGCTCGGGCGAGCCCTGGTCGGTGATCCACAGCGACGCGCCGCCGATGATCACGCCACCCTTCGCGCCGGTCGGGCGCGGCAGGTAGGCCACGCCAACGTCGACCTTGCCGCCTTTGGTGGCGTTGTTGATGTAGCCACGCAGCGCCGCAATGCTGTTGAAGGTAATCGCCGCTTCGCCATTGGTGAAGGCGGCATCGCGCACCGAGCCGTTGGTGGTGCCGCTATCGCGGCCTACATTGCGGCCCACGCCCTCGTCAACCAGCTGCTTGAGGAAGTTCAGCCAGTTCGCGCCGGCCTCGTTGTTGAACACAACTTTGGTGGCGCGTTCCTCGCGGCCGTTGTTCGGGTCGGCGAACAGCGCACCCTGCGTCGCCTGCTCCTGCTCGAAGATCCAGCTGTAGAGCGTAAACACCACGCCACTGCGCTCAACTTTCCCGCTGGCGTCCTTCTTGGTCAGCTTCTTGGCTGCGTCGAGCAGTTCGTCATAGGTCCAGATCTTCTTCTCGGGGTCGAGGCCGACCTCCTTGAAGGCGTTCTTGTCGAAGTACATCACCGGCGCCGAGCTGTTGAACGGCATCGAGTAGAGCTTGCCGCCGATCGTGTAGTAGCGCGCCACCGCCGGCTCCAGGTCGTCCACCAGCTTCAGGCCTTCTTTGTCGATGAAATCCTGCACCGGCAGAATGCGCTTGGTGTCGATCATGCGCTGCGTGCCGATGTCGTAGATCTGCACGACGTTCGGCAGGTCGCCGCCCGCCAGGGTGGTGTTGAACTTGGTGATCGTCGCGTCGTAGTCGGGCTGCTGGATGGCGTCGACGTAGTACTTGTTCTGCGAGCTGTTGTACTGG
>LJCR01002653.1 GCA_001399705.1 Kouleothrix aurantiaca | reverse complement strand
GTGCTCGACAACTGCGAACACGTGCGCGCCAGTGCCGCGGCCCTGATCCGCGATCTGCTCGACATTGCGCCGGGCCTGCGTGTGCTGGCCACCTCGCGCGAGCGGCTGCAGCTGCGCGGCGAGCACGTCGTGCTGCTCGACGGCCTGCCCGTGCCGGAGCGCGACAGCGACGACCCGCGCTCTTTTGCCGGCGTGCAGCTGTTTCTGATGCGGGCCGCCCAGCGAGCGCCGGATTTCCAGGGGGATGATGCGATGCTGGCGGCAGTGAGCCGGCTGTGTCGCCTGCTGGGCGGCCTGCCGCTGGCGCTCGAAATGGCCGCGTCGTGGGTCGAACATTATTCCTGCGACGAGATTGCGGCGGGTGTGTCGGCCAACCTGGCCTTTCTCGCCACTCGCGACAGCGATATGCCCGAGCGGCAGCGCAGCCTCCATGCCACATTCACCTACTCGTGGGATATCCTGCCGAACAACGAGCAGCTGGCGCTCGCCCAGCTGTCGGTGTTTCAGGCGGCGTTCGATCGACCGGCGGCGCAGGCGATTGCAAACGCGGATGTGCCCACCCTTGCGACGCTGGTCGACCGCTCGCTGCTGCGCCAGTCGGGCGTTGGGCGCTACGAATTCCACCCGCTGCTGCGCCAGTTCGCCGCCGCGCAGCTCGCAGCCGCCGGGCCGGCCTTGGGCGCGAGTGCCGCCAACCGCCACAGCGCCTACTACCTGGCGCTCGCGGGGGTGCAGGCGGCCGCGCTGCACGGGCCGCGCCCGCAGAGTGCGCGGCTCGTGCTGCAGGGGTGTCTGCCCGAGATCCGCCAGGCCTGCCTGTGGACGCTGGCCAGCGGCCAGCTCGATTTGCTGGAAACGCACCTCACAGCAGTGGCGAGCGTGTTCAATGCACTCGGGCTGATCGCC
>LJCR01002655.1 GCA_001399705.1 Kouleothrix aurantiaca | reverse complement strand
GCACGCCCGCCAACCAGCCCGGCCTGCACACGCTCGACGCTGCCGCCGCACTGTTGCGCCTGCCCGCCGACACGCTCAAGCGCGACGCGGCGCAGAACATTCGCGGCGGCGCGGCCCTGCTGGCCCAGCTTGCGCGCGGCGCAGGTGGCGCGCTGCCCGCCAGCGAGGCCGACTGGTACGCGGCGGTGGCGGCCTACAGCTACGCCAGCGACCCCGCTACCGCCGCCGATTTCGCCGACGCAGTGTATGCCACCATCCAGCAGGGCGCGGCGCGCACGCTCGCCAGCGGCGAAACCATCGCCCTCGCGCCCGCGAATATTTTGCCGAACCGCCCGCAAGCCCTGGCCGAGGCCGCGCGCCGCGACCGCACGATCGACTGCCCGCAGCGTATGCCTTGCGAGTGGGTGCCGGCCGCCTATGTGCTGAACAACCCGGCCGACCCGAGCGACTATGGCAACTACGATTTGGCCAACCGGCCCAAGGACGGCCTGGATATTCGCTACATCGTGATCCACGATACCGAGGTCGATTACGCCACTACGCTGCAGATCTTCCAGAACCCGCTGAACTACGTCAGCACGCACTATGTTGTGCGCTCGTCGGATGGGCACGTGGCGCAGATGGTGCGCACGCAGAACGTCGCCTGGCACGCCGGCAACTGGTACGTCAACGGCCATTCGATCGGCATCGAGCACGAAGGCTTTGCGATTGCCGGCGCGGCCTGGTACACCGAGGCGATGTACCGCGCCTCGGCGCGGCTGGTGCACTACCTCGCGGTGCGCTACCACATCCCGCTCGACCGCGCGCATATCATCGGGCACGACGACATCCCGCACCCCACGCAGAGCCAGGGAGTGATGCACTGGGACCCCGGCCCCTTCTGGGATTGGGCGCACTACATGGAAC
>LJCR01002654.1 GCA_001399705.1 Kouleothrix aurantiaca | reverse complement strand
GGGCCAATGCAGCGCGCCACACAGCACCAGTGGTCAACCGCCGAAGAACGCGAGTATATCCAGAAGCGCAAACACGGCGTCAGAGGCAAATTTGTGAAACTTCCTGACCACTGGCGCGCGAGCGAACAGCAGCGCGAGCTGGTGAAGGGCCTTGGCTTGCCCGAACTTCCGGATTTTGCGATGACCTATCGCCGCCCCCACGTTCGAGGCAGCGACGATCCTCAAACCGTGGCTCGACCGGTCAGGGCCAAGGGCCTGCTGATCGCGATGGGCGTGATAGACAGTATTCGCCAAGCCAGAAAGAAAGACCAGCACGATGCCTAACTCCTACTACGTGTTCGTGACCCGCGCCGGCGACGGCTACCACTGCGGCCAGATCGGCACACCGGAAACGGCCAACAGCATCCCGATTTCAACCCCGTACCCCTCGATCGCCCTGGCACATGACAACATGATGCACCGCACGCATATGCCGCTCAACGAGCGGCAGCGTAACGAGATCGAGAGGTTGCAGGCCGTGTACAGCAACGGCAGCGCGAAGAACCAGGAGTTCTTTGAGCAGCTCCTGAGACACAACCGCTGGGCCGCCGGCGAGATCCGGCCGACGCAGGCCTGCCTCAAGGCAGTGCTGGGCGTGATCACGCCGCCGGCGATCGAGCCGCCGCTGGAGCTGGAGCGGGCGGTCGGCGTCGGCGGGTCGGCGCCGCGCCATTCGCGGCTGCAGGAGGGCGTGCCGACGCTCAAGGGGCGCGGTGGCCGCGCCAAGCGGCCGAAGGAGCGCGAGGGGGTGCGGCATGACCGAACGTGAACGCATCAATACGACGCCGGCGCTGCCTGAGGGGCCGATTCTTCGCCCGTTTGTCCGGTTGGAGATCCGCTTTCGTGATGGCGCGCTCTATTGTCCAA
>LJCR01002649.1 GCA_001399705.1 Kouleothrix aurantiaca | reverse complement strand
GTTCGACGCAGCGCAGCTTCAGTTCCTGAGCGCCAGTGTTGCGCCCGATTCGGCAGGCAGCGGGCAGCTTCGCTGGAACAACGTTGGGCCGCTGGCACCTGGCGCGGCCCGGACGATCCTGCTTGATTTCACAACACTGGCGGTCACCGACGCGCTGCCCGGGCGCGTGACGCTCAACCGCGCAGGTGTTCAGGGCGCGAAGGATACAAACAACTCAACGCTGAGCCCGCAGGCAAGCGCCGCGCCGGTTTCGATTGGCGCGCCCGAGCTGCGTCTCACAAAAAGCGATGGGCGCGTGAGCGCCGCGCCAGGCGATACGCTTACCTACACCCTGCTTGTGACGAACACTGGCACCTATACTGCCACTGGCGTTGTGATCACCGAAACTGTGCCGCTCAACACCAGTTTTGCTGGCGGAAGTGTGGCCTGGGTGGCGCAGGGCGGCGGGGTGTACACCTATGCCCTGCCGGCACCGCTGGGCATTGGCGCAAGCGCGGCGCTCACCTTTGTGGCTGTGGTTGATAGCGCGCCATTGCCGGCGGGCATCCAGATGATCGACAATACGGCCAGCGCCAACGATGACGGGGCGCACGGCGCCGACGCACTTCCGGCGAACAATCTCACCAGCGATTCCGATACGCTCAGCGCCGCGCCGGATCTGGTTATCAGCAAATCCGATGGCGATATACACTCGGTGCCGGGTGGCACAATTACCTACACGCTGAGCTTTAGCAACACTGGTACGCAGGATGCCACAGGCGTTGTTCTGAACGAAACCGTGCCAGCAAACAGCAGCTTCGACGCTGGCGCGAGCGCCGCCGGGTGGGTGTGCGCGCCAAACGGTGCAGCCGGCAGCGCGTGCCAATTTACGGTTGGCTCGCCCGCGGGCGGCGCGGCTGGCAATGCC
>LJCR01002652.1 GCA_001399705.1 Kouleothrix aurantiaca | reverse complement strand
ACCTGAAAGACACGGTGTTGCGCTGCTACCGCGAGATGAGTCGTATCCTGGCTGAAGGGCGCGGTGTTGAACGTTCGGATAGCATGACCGCCCGCGAATTCGAGCGGGCGCTGGCGGCGGCGGGTGTGCGCGACGACCACGTGCGCCAGCTCACGCGCCTGTTCGAGCGGGTGCGCTATGGCGCGCGCGAAGCCAGCGCCCGCGAGGAGCGCGAAGCGCTCGATTGCCTGACGGCAATTGCCGAAAGCTACGGGAGCGCGCGATGAGCCGGCAAACTGCCATCCTGCTGGGCGTAGGAATTCTGGCCGCCGTCGCGCTGGCGCTCACGATCATCGGCGCGGTGCGCGAGGCCGTGGTGGTGCCGCTGCTCTACCTGTGGTTTGTGGCTGGCGTGCTGCTCAGCAGCGTGCCGCAGTATGTGCTGTGGGGCGGCTTTGTGCTAGTGGCGCTGGTGGCAGCGCTGCGCAGCATGGCTCCGCCGCAGCGCCCGCGCTACGCCAGCCCGCCACCCGCCACGCCTGCCTCCACCACGCTCTACTCGTGGGCCGGCCTGCTTGAGCGCGCCGAGATCAACACGGTAGTGATTAGCCGGGGCGCGCACAGTGGTTTACTTTCGGCCAGCCAGCCGCCCAACGACGCCGAGCGCGCCGCGCACCGCAATGTTGTGTTCCACTACTACGACGAGTTCAAACGGCGCGTGACCGAAGGGCGCAGCGTCGGCGGCGACGCGCTTGAGTCGATTGCGGGCGGGCGTGTCTGGCTGGGCAGCGAGGCCGCCGAGCGCGGGCTGGTCGATTCGCTGGGCGGCCTGCCCGAGGCGATCGTGCGCGCGCAGGAGCTGGCGCAACTTGCGCCCGATCCCACCGCGCCGCTCTTGCTGATGCGCGGCGGGCGCGTTCCCTTACCG
>LJCR01002647.1 GCA_001399705.1 Kouleothrix aurantiaca | reverse complement strand
ATACTTCTTTCTCGCACACCCGTTCAGATTTACGACGCCGCATCGGAGCGACAGCGCGCGATGAAGCGGCGTTTTATCTTGCAGTAGAATCAGGAATATCTGCTATGTCGAGAGACAAGATCGTCATCAAAGGCGCCCGCGAACATAACCTCAAAAACGTCGATCTTGAGATGCCGCGCGACAAGCTGGTCGTGCTGACGGGTGTGTCTGGCTCGGGCAAATCGTCGCTCGCCTTCGATACACTCTATGCCGAAGGCCAGCGCCGTTATGTCGAGTCGCTTTCGGCCTACGCGCGCCAGTTCCTCGGCCAGATGGAGAAGCCCAAGGTCGATTATATCGGCGGCCTTTCGCCAGCCATCGCAATCGAGCAGAAAAGCGCTTCGAAAAACCCGCGCTCGACGGTCGGCACCGTCACCGAAATTTACGACTACCTGCGCCTGTTGTTTGCGCGCGTCGGCACGCCGCACTGCCATCAGTGCGGGCGCGAAGTCGGCTCGCAATCGGCCGAGCAGATGGTCAACCGCGTGCTGACTCTGGCATCCGGCACGCGCTTCATGGTGCTGGCTCCCCTGGTCTCGCAGCGCAAAGGCGAGTACAAAGATGTCTTTGCCGAGGCCAAGGCCGAGGGCTTTTCGCGCGTGCGTGTCGACGGGCAAATGATGGACCTGAGCCAGGACATCAAGCTCAACAAAAAGGTCAAGCACACGATCGAAGTTGTGGTCGACCGCCTGGCAATGCCGCGCAAAGACGAAACGCGAGCCACCAAAGATCACGCTGCGAGCGCCACAAATGGCACCTCGGCGCCGAAAGGCCGCGCTCAGAGTGAAGAGCCTGACGAGTGGAGCTCGTTCGTCACCCGCCTGACCGACAGCATCGAGCAGGCGCTGCGCGTGGGCGAGGGCATGGT
>LJCR01000265.1 GCA_001399705.1 Kouleothrix aurantiaca | reverse complement strand
CCTCAAGACCATTTACGATGTTGGCAACCTTCTAGGCTTCTGGTAACGTTTCGCGTCGAAGCCACTGAGAACCGCTGAAAGCACTCATCTGAGTAAAGAGGCCACCACCGCCACCCCTACCCTGTAGGTGGCGGTCTCTTTTTTGGGCTTACCGCAGCTCACCGAAAAGAATTTCCAGATATGGTCGTCACTATGTAGGCGGTGGTGTCGGAGCCTGTGCTTTTGTCATCATTGATAGAAGCAAATCTATCCACGCGACAAAGCGTAGTGCTTCGTCCTGGCTATACGTTTCGATCACGTGGTGCCCTGCGGCGTTACGGAAGAATGCCATTACACCTCGGTATAGCTCCATCGCTCCACGCTGCTCCTGCTCGTTCTGACTAAGTCGGAGCCTTGGCGTTCTTGGGCTGAACGCTTGCTCCATGAGTCCAGTGCCAATGACTGTCGCATCCGCGCCAATTGCGGTACGCACTCGATTCTCAAGAATGACACAGGCTTCACGAATGACACGGTCGTAGTGCTGATCGGCCGCAAGCAAATCCTCACAGCGCCGGCGCAGCTCCTCGTCAGCAATGAGCGTCTGGGGTGAGCGCTCAGCTATCTGCAAGCGCCGACGTAATCGAGCAACCTCAACCCACGCCTCTTGTGCATCGCGCTGTGGAGGGCGAACAGCGGTATCCGTTTCCAGTGCGCGAACACCTGCCTCAGTGATAAACGCATATCCATCGGCGAGTGTCCATTCATTGATAGAGTGTTCCTCTATCTTTCTCTGGTCTTTCAGGCGTTTGGCGTTAGCCAAATAGACATTCTTTTCAATCTCCAGGTCAGCGCACAATGTATCTACATCAATTTTTGCGTTCAGATTGTGCCGTTCTGGGTTTGCTCGCCGTTGACGGTCAAGTTCTTCGAGAATACGTCGCTGCACCGTGCGGTCAAGCTTCACCTGGTTTTGCTCCCATGTCTTGCGCCACTCCCCTACTCGTCGGCGCCCATCACGGGTAGGCCGAATAGACCCCGGCCCCATTACTCTGAGTGCTTCGACCAACCCCTCATGGTCAAGCGCATCAACACCTGCGAGAATGATGCCGCGAGCGTCAGAGTGGTGAAACGCCGGCGACTGTGCAAATTCGGGAGTGATATTCAGTTCAGCGGCAAGCGGCACCGCAAGTTCGGCTTCACTGATACCTTCACCAACACCCATTGGTCGATCGCCGGTGAGCGTGACGAGGTGATAGAGCAAACGATCTTCGAACTGTGGTAGGGATTCAGGGCCAATGTTAAGCTCCATGATTACTCCTGTGTGTCATCTGGTAAGGCGCGAACTAAATCGACAGGATATCGGATGCCACAGGCCAGGCAGGCCACTTCTTCATTCCAGGTCTCATCGATTTTAATCGGCTCTTCCAAGTGGCAGGGAAAGTCTACCCGAACCATGTCATCAGGCTCAGTCAGCGCATCCGGACGAGATGGTGTAGTCAGCTTGACATCAAAACTCACGAGCCCACCCCGACCAATATCTTCGATATCGCGCTTAAAGCGGCGCAGTTCCGGCGCGACAATCTCTGCCGCCGCCATTTGCTGCGCATATTCTAACTGCTCTTTCGTCCACCAGGCGTTGGGCGCGGCAGGTTCGTAGCAGTACGGACAGAAATATGCCTCTGGTGGCGCGGTCTGCTCGGCTTCATCCTCGCTTGGTGGCGTCTGCCACCATTTGAACTGCCGCTCACATGCGGGGCATTCACGCCGTAAGAAACCATCCGAATCCAGCGGCATACTCACTGAAATTGATCGCGTGCTCATGATAGTGGCCCCTATTCTACATAGTTTTGGATAGAGGAAAAGGCGCATGGTGCGCCCTCGCGCATAGTATAAGCGGAATGTGTGACAAGTACTGTCACAGGCGCGAAATGTTAAACGCAGATTGCCACCCAATTGCCCACCTGCGGTTCTGTAGCGGCTCTATTTTTTGTAAACTCCTTGGGATAGATGAAAATATCAACTCGAAACCACTGAAGTCTTATACGGGCGTATAGGGCTTCGGTTCTCATAAACGCGGCGGCGGCCTTGACCTGGCGCGCTTGTGCCTGGGCTATCCCGCGCGTGGGGGACAGCGTAGCGGGCTGGGCATACGGCAGGCAATAAAATCACTTCCCCCATCCCGCGCGGGACGAGGAAGTGTAGCGCGCCGGTCAAGGCTCAGGCCGGGCGCCGCCGCTCTCGTGGTACTTCAGCCGTGGGGCCATACTCGGGGCACCGGCAGGCAGATTTGACAGGCGACATGACTGGCACTATACTGCCCACCAAAGCAACAGCCGCGGCTCTTCTTCGTTCGGTGAGAAGGTCGGAACCCATCAGGGTTTACCGCGGCGACCAGCTCCTCACGGAGCCGGTAGCAGCGTGCGGATTGCTCGCACGCCACCACTCCCCCATTACGGTGTGGTAGCGCACGAGCAATGAGTGTCAGGCGGCTACGCCGCCCACTCGTTCGGGCCCTTCAATCTACCCATCCTGCGTTATTGCAGGCTCTCCAATTTCCTCGGTTTCGCCGGTGTCGGCTACACCCGACTCACGGCCGTCGGTCGTCTTCTCTGCAACACTCTCCTGAGCATCTGAGCACTGCATCGCACCTCGTGTCGGCTGCCGCCTGCGGTACGCTCGTTCAAGCAAGATTCGGTACGCTTGAGCGAGGCCGGCGGCCACCTCCGGTTGCGCAAAGTTCAGATGCGCAAAATCGAACTTTTCCATGATGTGCTTCCTCCCTGCTGATTAGCTACGGCGTGCAGGGTGTAATTGCCAGACGAGCGGGCGCATACACCTTTTTCGGGTCGAAGCTCGCTCACCACAGGGGAAGGTTCTGTCGTCAAGTGGCGCGCAGCGTCGATTTGGGAGTTCCCCTAGGGGTAGCCCGTAGGGTTCGGGGGATTTTCAAATCGATGGAACACCCTTGATGATGGATGGGGCCCGTGTGGTAGCGTTGAGCGCAGAGCCGAAAAAGGCTCCCGCCCGCCGACTGGCCTGTCGGGGAAGCACCGCCTCCACGCCGGTATCAATGCCGGCCAACGACCGACAACCGACAGGAGAGCCACATATGAGACCGAAGAGAGCGGCACTCTATGCGCGCACGTCCGAAGATAAGGACGACGACTACATCATCACGTCCCAAATCGTCGCCATGAAACAGTACGCCGAACAACACGGGTTTGAGATTGCCCACGTATTCCGCGAGGAATTCACGGGCACCAAGCTTGACCGGCCCGAGCTGAGCCGGCTGCGCAAGCTCATCCGCGACCGAAAAATCGATGTGGTCATCATCTACCGTGCTGATCGTCTCGCACGTAAGCAACACATCGCCGGATTCATCCTCGAAGAGGAAATCTTCCCAAGCGGCGTTGAGCTACACGTGGTTACGTTCGGTGGCCGCATTCGGCCCGGAACGCGCGACGTGCTCATCTTCAACATAGAAGCAGCCATCGGGCAGGACGAAAGAGACGTGATCGTCGAACGCACCCAACGTGGCAAACGCACCAAGCTTCTCGGCGGCGATGGCCACCCAGCAGCATGGATTGGGTATGGTGAGCACGCCAAGTATGGCTATGAGAAGCGTGGTAAACGACGGAACACCCATCACGTTATCGTCGAGGAGGAGGCGAAAGTCGTACGCCACATTTACGACTTATTCGCGAATAAGCGTAAAGGCGTATGGGAAATTGCCCGCCTGCTCGACGCTGAAGGTGTGCCACCACCGTCAATATCCAAGGGCTTCAAGCGCTATCGCACTCACCAATGGTCAGATGCGACCATCTACAAAATCCTGCGCGAACATGCCTATGCTGGTGTGTGGTACGCCAACAAACGCCAACAAGTCAACGGTCGTACCCTCACTCGGCCGAAGGAAGAGTGGATACGCCTCGACTTCCCCGAGCTGCGCATCATCGACGAAAAAACGTTCAGCAAGGCGCAAGAGATACTTGCCAACGGCCGACGTAACAGAGCACATCCACCAACGAACCAGTACTTAATGGCGCGCCGGATGCGATGTGAGTGTCCCTACACCATAAGCGTTCGCGCTGAATCCCGACCAAATCGAACACCACTCACGTACTACTACTGCGCCTCGCGAACGAATTACAAAGCTACCGCATGTCCGATGCCGTTCATGCGTGGCAACATTCTCGACACGAAGGTCTGGGCGTGCATCACCGAACTGCTTGAAAACCCGCGAGCGCAGCTTGAAGGCTTGCGGCGCGTGCAGCAGCAACAGATGGAGCAGAATGCTGACGCAATTGCTCATATGAAAGCTGCCGAAAATACCATCAAGGAATGTGAACGACTCTTGTCGGTGTACTCCGACCAGGAAGCCGAGGGGCTCATCAGCCGCGCCATGTTGCGCAAAAAGAAGATCGAACTGGACGAGCGCGTTGCTCGTGCCCAGGCGGTCTACGATGAGTACGCCGCACTCGTTGACGCCAAAGTGCTCTCAAACGACGAAATCGGCCAGCTCACTCACTGGCTCGCTGAGCTACGAGAACAAATCGAGGACGGTGAGCCGCTGGAGTTCGAGACACGGCGGGCGGTTATCGAGGCGCTCAATATCACCGGAAAGATGAAGCTGGAAACGACCGAGGACGGCTCCGAGCAGGTGTTGTATCTGTACATTCACACCGAATACCTGGCACGCATCGTGTTGCAGGGTTTCGGGCGGGGGAACCATGACGTTCCCCCGCCCCGCCCCGCGTGGGAAGACTCTATCACGTGCCAAACTGGT
>LJCR01002651.1 GCA_001399705.1 Kouleothrix aurantiaca | reverse complement strand
GTATGTGTATTACATTTCGATTACATATTAGAAGGCGATATATTAACCGAATATGAATACACTATCGCGGATAGTCAATACTATTCATAATAATTCGCGGTAACGCGTACCAATCGTGCAAAACAAAGCGTTTATACATTCAGCCATTCTTAAATGAACACCTGCCGGCTACGTATTTCTTGCCCGAAATAATATTGTGCTTAGCGCCCGGCAGCAGAGAGGAACCGTATTGATGAACAACATCCTGTCGTCACGCAATCTGCGCCGACTAGCAGCAACTATGCTTAGCTTGGGGGTACTCGCGCTGGGCGCAACCAATGCCACCTGGGCCGCGCCAGGCGGTGCGCCGGCCGGACAAACCGTGCCGACGCGCACACCAGCCGGGGGGCCAAACCCAACCAGCACTGCGACACGCACACCCACGCCGCGCCGCCGCAACCCGACAGCTACACCAGTGAACACTACCACTGCAACAGCGACATCCACTCCTGCCACGGCCACGCCGACCGGCAACGGCAACGGCAACGGCAACGGCAACGGCAACGGCAACGGCAATGGCAATGGCAATGGCAACGGCAACGGCAACGGCAACGGCAACGGCAATGGCAACGGCAATGGCAACGGCAATGGTAATGGTAATGGCAACGGCCAGAGTATTCAGACCTGTCTGCTGCAAGCACCTGCTGGTGTCGATACCATTCAGTGCATCCTTGGCAATAACACGCTCACTATTCCTCGGCCAGCATTTGCGGCCGGCGCGGCTGTTTCTATGCGCTTCATTGATTCATCCACGCGCCCCGGGCCACTGGCCGGCGAGCGCTTCTTTAGCCCAATTATTGAGTTAACCCTGCTCGACGCAAATGGCAACTCGCTAGGCTCAACGCCTTTCGCCCAGCCAATGACATTG
>LJCR01002648.1 GCA_001399705.1 Kouleothrix aurantiaca | reverse complement strand
GGCACGGCCTCCGCGATGCTCGTGGTGCCGGTGTACACGGCGGTGTCGAACTGCAATTCGTCGAGCAGCGCGTTTTGCGGGCCAAACAGCGCGTTGCGGTCGAGCGCCATCACCAGCGTGCCGCCGCGCTCCAGCCACTCGCGTACGGCGCGCGCGTGCGTGCGGCTGATCGCCTCGTTCGGGTTCAGGATCACCAGCGCCGCGTCCTGCTCATCCAGGCCGAAGTCGCGATATTCCAGCCGACGCGCGTCGTAGCCAAGCGCGCGCGCCCAGGTGTAGAGCGCCTGCGCGCCTTCGGGCGCACTGGAGTGCGTGGTCGCGTCGGGCAGGGTGTCGGCGGGCGGGCGGCGCGCCGGCCCAAACGCGATGAACAGGATCAGCGCGAGAAATAATCCGACAATAATAAGGATGTCGCGGCGATTCTTCATGAAAGTGTTGCGTGCTAAGTGCTGAGTTCTATGATCAAATTGGATAAGCGCCAGGCATCAGGTTCGCATACCACTACAAATCTCTTGGTGTCTTGGTGTGTTGGTGGTAAATATTTACAGAGACGTACTAGAAATTTTCCGAGCGCAGCTTTTCCACTTGCCGTTCGTAATTTGCGAAGGTCGCAGCATCGAGCGGCAGGTGCCCGTACCACACTCGGTCGAAGGTTTCCACCACCGCGCCAAGCTGGGCGCGCAACGCCGGATTCTCGCGCACGCGCTCAAGATACTCACGGTTGGTCAGTGCGCGGTCGTAGCGCAGGATGTTGCGCTCATCCAGTCGCAGCAGCGCCGACAGGTACAGGTAGCGCACAGCAGTGCGATAATCGCCACCGCGCGCAAGGCCACCAGCCTGCTCCAGCGCGGTGCTGGCGGTCAGGTGCGCCTCGGGGTCGTCGTTCGCCTCGGCTGCGCCGCAATGT
>LJCR01002650.1 GCA_001399705.1 Kouleothrix aurantiaca | reverse complement strand
GGGCCATTCGCGACCCGCACGCCATGGATCAGTTCAAGCCCGGCGAGGTGCTGGTTACCGAGATCACCAACCCCGACTGGGAGCCGATCATGAAGCAGGCCGTGGCGATCGTGACTGAGCGCGGCGGGCGCACCTCGCACGCGGCGATCGTGGCCCGCGAACTGGGCATCCCAGCGGTTGTGGGCGCAGCGGGTGCTATGCGGGCGATCGCCACTGGCCAGCGCATCACCATCTCCTGCGCGGAGGGCGAGATCGGGCGCGTGTATGATGGCGCGCTCGAATTCGATACCGAAGAAATCGACCCGGCTACCCTGCCGCGCACACACACGCAGATCATGATGAACGTGGGCAACCCCGAGCAGGCTTTCGCGCTGGCCCAGATCCCCAACGACGGCGTGGGCCTGGCGCGCATGGAGTTCATCTTCGCGAGCTGGGTGCGCGTGCATCCGCTGGCCCTCACGCGCTATAACAGCCTGCCGATCGCAGTCCAGCGCGAGGTCGATCAGCTCACCAGCGGCTACGCCGACAAAACCGACTATTTCGTCGACACGCTGGCGCGCGGAGTCGCTACGATCGCTGCGGCTTTCTGGCCCAAGCCGGTGATTCTGCGCTTTTCCGACTTCAAGACCAACGAGTACGCGCACCTGCTTGGCGGCGCGCAGTTCGAGCCGCTCGAAGAAAACCCGATGCTCGGCTGGCGCGGCGCGAGCCGTTACTATCATCCGAATTACAAGGAAGGCTTTCTCCTGGAGCTTGCGGCCGTGCGGCGCGTGCGCGACGTGTTCGGCTTGAAAAACCTCAAGCTGATGGTGCCGTTCTGCCGCACCGTTGAAGAAGGCCGGCGCGTGCTGGAGGTGATGCGCGAAGGTGGCCTTGAGCGTGGCGTAGAAGGGCTTGAGGTCTATGT
>LJCR01002646.1 GCA_001399705.1 Kouleothrix aurantiaca | reverse complement strand
GCACTCACGCCACCAGCCGCCGTTGACTTAGTGCGGGTGGAAACCGCGCTGGAAATGCGCGATGCCGTGCACGCCAGCATTGAGCAGGCTGACCTGCTGATTATGAATGCGGCGGTAGCCGATTTCCGGCCAGCCGATCTCGCGGAGCGCAAAATCAAAAAGGGCGACGACGAAGAATTGATGGTACGGCTCGTGCGTAATCCCGATATTCTGGCCGGGCTCGCTGCGCGCCGCGATTTTATCAAAGTCGGTTTCGCCGCCGAAACCCACGACCTCGAAGCCTATGCGCGCTCAAAGCTGGAGCGCAAAGGGCTCGACCTTATTATTGCAAATGAAGCCGTTGCCAGCATTGGGCACGACGATATCGCCGTGACGCTGTACGACGGTAACGGAAGCGAAACGCTGCCGCGCCAGCCCAAGAGCCAGGCCGCAGCACAGATCGTAGAAGCAATCCTCAAACGCTGGCCCGAACGGCTTGCGGCACAGGCAGGTTAGGCACAATGGACGAACAGGATACACGGACGCATCCCCGCACAAACGGCAGCGAATCACAGCCGCTCCACATCCCCGAAACGCACGACAGCGACGATACACAGGTCGGAACGGTCGTTATGGGGCCGCCGCATACTACCCAATCGTTAAGCAAAGATCGTACTTCGCCCACGCGCCGCGCTGAGCAGCGCGCTGCCCAGCAGGTCGCGCGCGAGCGCATTGCGTCACTGGTCACCGCCCTTGGCGATACCAGCAACCCGCTGCACCAGAGCGCCGTTGATAAGCTAGTGGAAATTGGCCCCGCGGCCGTTCCTGCCTTGAACGAAGCGCTCAACCCCAATCGGCCGCGTGCCCGTCGCCGATCTGGCCTAGTGCCTCGGCTGCGCGGTAGGCGACAAGCCACGGCCGATTGGGGT
>LJCR01002643.1 GCA_001399705.1 Kouleothrix aurantiaca | reverse complement strand
TATTTTCGCGGCGAGGAGCGCCTGCCCACCGATGGCGAACTGGAAACGCTGGCGCAAACCTGGAGCGAGCACTGTTCGCACAAAACGTTCAAGGCAAGGGTGAAATATCAGGGGATGGGAGATGGGGAATGGGGGGGCGTAGCGGGCGACGGAAGCCTGTATTCGGCATTACAAACGCTCAATCAGGATGTCGAGATCGATAGCCTGATCCGCACCTTCCTGATGGCAGCCACGCAGGAAGTTCTGGATCGCGCTACCTCCCAATCCCCAACCCCCAACCCCTGGGTTCTTTCCGCCTTTGTCGACAACGCCGGCATTCTGGCCTTTGGCGAAAACCATGAAGTTTCGATCAAGGTCGAAACGCACAACCACCCATCCGCGCTGGAACCGTTCGGCGGCGCGAACACGGGTGTGGGCGGCGTGGTGCGCGATGTCCTGGGCGTTTCGGCGCTGCCAATTGCCAACACCGACGTGCTGTGCTTCGGCCCGCTCGACCTGCCGGACGACGCGGTTTCTGCCGGCGTGCTGCACCCGCGGCGCGTGGCGGCGGGCGTGGTGGCGGGCGTGCGCGATTATGGCAACAAGCTCGGCATTCCTACTGTCAATGGCGCGGTGCTCTACGACCCCGGCTACACCGCCAACCCGCTGGTGTTTTGCGGCACGGTCGGCCTTGCGCCGCGTGGCAGCAACCCGCACAACACGCAGCCCGGCGACGCGATTGTGGTGCTGGGCGGGCGCACTGGCCGCGACGGCATTCACGGCGCGACGTTTTCTTCCGCCGAGCTGACCCACACCACGGCCACCGATGTCGGCAGCGCGGTGCAGATTGGCGACCCGATCACCGAGAAAAAAGTGCTCGACGTGCTGCTGCAAGCGCGCGACGCCGGGCTCTACAGCGCGATCACCGAC
>LJCR01002644.1 GCA_001399705.1 Kouleothrix aurantiaca | reverse complement strand
GGCCTGCCGATCAACTGGGATGCCGAGAAGGCGCGCAGCTGGCCGCAAGCCACCCGGCTCGATGCCAGCGCCGCCAGCCTGCGCCGCAACCTCGCGCTGTGGGCGAACAACGCGCAATCGTTCGATTCCGAAGGCTTGCCGCCGCAGCCCTTCCCGCCCAGCGACGACCCAAACAGCCAGCGCGGCCGCTTTTTGCAGCACTTCGCGGCGTTTCACCACATGCCCGCGCCGCCCGCGCTGGAGGATGCCGAAACCGTTGATCACAGCGAAACGCTGGATTTCCACCAGGCGCTGTCGTCGCTCAACACCTATGGCGCGGTGCAGCGCGCCTTGGGCCTGGTGTTTGATCTGGAGCTGCCGCGCGATTTTGTGCCGCTGACCGCCAACCTGGCGAACCCTGACACGCTGGCCGTGACGGGCGTTGGGCCGGGCTGGGATTGGCCGTGCCAACCGATACGCCCGTGCAGCAAACCGCGGTGGCGCATGTCGAGCTGGGCGATGGCCGGCGCGTGTTTGGCCTGTGGTCGCCAGGCATGCTGAACGAAACGCAGCCCGAGCCGATCCTGGGCATGCTGCACCTCGCGCCCGAGCAGTTTGGGCTGGCGCAGGTGGATGTGGATGGCGCGCTGCTCAAGGCCGCGCAGCTGGCCGAAGGGCTGCTGAACCCTGACGGTGAGCCCAGCCGCCCGCGCCACCCGGACGTGTTCGACGACACCAGCACCCTGCCGGCGCTGCGCTCGGGCGGCATCACGCTGTTTGCCGATATGCGCGCCATGAAGCTGCTGGCAACCTTCCGCGACGCCAAAACCTTCAACGACGCGCTCGCGCCGGGCGCGGCCCCGGCGCGCCCCTTTGCCGCCGCCGACCTGCTGCGCGGCTACCGCCTGGATGTGTGGGATTCGTTCACAC
>LJCR01002645.1 GCA_001399705.1 Kouleothrix aurantiaca | reverse complement strand
GATTCGTGCGCGTGCGTGCATATTATTCCTCCTGGAATTATGTAACCTATTTCTACCGGGTGAACACGAGGTTCGCCCCTCACTGTATGGGCGAACCTCGTGTTCGCCCTTTGAAACCCTAATCCAGCCGCTTGCGGAAGCGCGTCGCGGCCAGCACAATCAGCACCGCGCCAAACAGCGCCAGCGCCACAATCTGGCTGCCCAGCGCCGGCACGCCCACGCCCTTGATCACAATGCCGCGCACCACCACCAGGAAGTAGCTCAGCGGCACCAGCCCGCTGATCACCTGCAGCACGCGTGGCAGGGCGGCAATCGGGTAGATAAAGCCCGACAGAAACACCGAGGGCAGCACGGTGAGAAAGGTGAGCAGAAAAGCTTCCTGCTGCGTCTGCGCGATGGTCGAGATCAGCAGGCCCAGGCTGAGCGACGAGATCAGAAACAGGCAGGCGATGCCCAGCAGTAGCAGAATGCTTCCCTTGATTGCAACGCCAAACCAGAACGTGCCAATCACCAGAATCTCGATTGTGATCAGCAGCGCCACCAGAGCGTAGGGCAGAATTTTGCCCAGGATCAGCTCCAGCGGGCGGATGGGCGTGACGATCAGCTGCTCGATTGTGCCGCGCTCGCGCTCGCGCACAATCGCCGAGGCGGTGAGCAGTGTGGCCTGCATCTGCAGGATCAGGCCGATCAGCGCCGGCACCATAAACACCGCGCTGGCCATGTCGGGGTTGTACCAGACGCGCGGGCGCACGTCCACTGGCGGCGCGAGCGCCACGCTGGTTCCGCGCCGGGCCAGGGTTTGCTGCTGGATCGTGGTCGCTTCGACCTGCCCAATCAGCTGCGCCGACGAGAGCGCCGACGCCGCGACCGAGGGGTCGGAGCCATCCAGCACAAACGCAACCTGCGCGC
>LJCR01002642.1 GCA_001399705.1 Kouleothrix aurantiaca | reverse complement strand
GTAATTGCCGTGGCGAGGCGGTGCATGCGCATGCTGCCAATGCCCTGCCGTTGCAGCGTCGCCACCGCGTCGATAACGGCGGTGCGCAGTGGTCGCTGGCCGGCCGGCTGCAGCCAGCGCGCCGTCGCCACCGCGTGGCCAACGATTTCAGCGCCGCGATACGCCAGAGCGTGGATGCTGCCGGAGGGAATAACAGGTAAACAGTCTGGCGAAATCTTTTTGCCAGTGTGCGCAGTTTCGCAGCTGATATCTTTGCTCATGCGGCCTAACGCCGGGCAATCGCCGTTACCACATTCATCAGGTAGCTTACCTCGACGCGGTCGCCGGCCTGCGGGTTTTCGTACGCGCTTTCGGTACCAATGCGCGCGCTGCGCAACGCGCCGGGCGCGTCGTCGTGGGCATACTCGATGTCGTAAAAGCGCGTGCCGTGGATATCGACCAGCCGCACGGCATGGAGTGTGGCGGCTTGTTTGCCTGCAAAAATCATACAATTCCCCGCTTATTCATAGCCCCGCGCCATCAAGGCAGAAACGCCGCACGGCGGCAGCAACGCCGCCCTCACCTGCTGGCGGCGCAACCCAGTCAGCGGCGGCGCGTGCATCGGCCTGGCCATCGCCCACTGCCACGCCCACGCCTGCCATGCGCAGCATGCCCACATCGGCCTCGGCATCGCCTATCGCCAGCACATTGGCGGCGGGCAAGCCCCACGCGGCGCACAAAAACGCCAGCGCCGATTCTTTTGTGGCGTCGATATGCGTGACCGTCGCGTCGGCCAGGGTGCCGTCGGCGTGGTAGTGGCGCACAAAGCGCAGCGGCGCGCTGGCAAATTCGCGCATCAGCAGCGCCGCGCCAGCCTCGCCGCGCACAATCAGGCGGCTGGGCGGGCGCACAAGCGCCGGCAGCATCGCGG
>LJCR01002641.1 GCA_001399705.1 Kouleothrix aurantiaca | reverse complement strand
GGCCCAAAGCGCGTAGGAAGGGCATCAATTCTTCGTGCCTTCGAGTCGTTGTGGCTATTTGAGCGGCGCTGAACGTGTATCAGGCCGCCGTGCTGGGCTGTTCTTCGCGCATCGGGCTCGTGTTGCGCCAGCGCGCCGCCGCGTTCTGCCCAACGCCCATCGCCGCAATCCCCAGCAGCAGGTGCACCACCCGCACCACCCAGTGGAACGAGCCGGGCATGATCGACGATTGCCGCATGCCAAAGAAAACCACGACCAGACCGAGCAGCAGCGCGCCAATCGCCAGCGGCCAGCTCCCGCCGCGCGCGAGCGCCTGCCCAATGCCGAGCACCCACAGCGAAAGCACCACCAGAATGCCCAGCAGCATGTGGATTGGGATGAGGTTCATGGCGTTGCCGCTCCAGAATAACAGGCCAAGGATCACTGCCAGCGCGCCGCACAGGCGCAGGATGATTGATGCGATTCGAGCTACCATCTCACGTTTCCTTTCGTTACAGAAGCTGACACCAATCGGCTTTGGGAAAGAGCGACACTTAGCACACCGACGGGGACGGTTTGCAGGTTGCAGGTTGCAGGTTTGCATGCCCAATCCCGAAACCTTCCTGCAATTCTCGGCTCTCGGTTCTTGGTTCTCGGTTCTGCGGTTCTGCGGTTCTGCGGTTCCTCGGTTCCGTGGTTCTCGGTTCTTGGTTCTACGCTCACCCCGTCATCTTGTCACTCTTTCACCTCTTCACCCGTCCCTTGCCTACTCCTCGCCTTCCGCGGCCCGCAGCGCCCGGTTGAGGTCGTGGAGCTTGTCGGGGTTGCGAATTGCGCGCATTGTGCGAATGCGGCCTGCTTCCACCGCAACCGAAAGCACCAGGCGCACGCCGCCAGCGTCGCGCACAATCAGCGCCGGCTCGCCGTTCACG
>LJCR01002639.1 GCA_001399705.1 Kouleothrix aurantiaca | reverse complement strand
GCGTATCACCGACGGCCTGGCGATGCTGCTGCTGATGGGCTTTGGCCTGACGCTCTACGCCCCTGCGCGCCCGCTGTTCTACATCCTGCTGGCGGCGACGGCGGCGGGCCTGCTGGTTGCGCAGTCGCGCGCGCTGGTTGAGCGCATTCTGGCGCTGGTCGAGCGTTTGCCGCTGGGCACGCGCATCGCCCCGCGCCTGCGCACCGCCTACGAAAGCATGCGCGAGCTGCTGTCGTGGCGCATTTTATTGATCTCCACCATAATCAGCGTGGTGTCGTGGTTTGGCGAGTGCGTGGCCATGTTCTATGTGCTGCGCGGCCTGGGCGTGCCGGCGTCGTTTCTGCTGCTCCAGCAGGCGACGTTTGTGTTTGCGGCGTCGACGCTGTTTGGGCTGGTGTCGTTTCTGCCCGGCGGCCTGGGCGTGTCGGAAGGTTCCAGCACACTAATGCTCGAACGCCTGATCCCGCTCGCGGCTGGCCCGGCCACCACAGCCACGATCATTATTCGCTTTTGTACGCTCTGGTTTGGCGTGGCGCTGGGCGCGGTCGCGCTGTGGCTGTTCAGCCGGCGCTATGGCGAAGAACGCCAGCCGCTTGAGGCCGGCGCGGGCGAGCCGCTGGCACGCTAGCGCGCGGAACGTGGCGTTTCTGCGTGCAGAAGTACGGAGCCACAGAGAACACGGAGGACACCGAGTTTTGACTGTCCTGCTCAGTGGCCTTTGTGCGCTCTGTGGCTTGATCGTTCGCTCTCGGCTATAAATGGTTTAGCTTGCTGGTCTCTGCCAACTGCAAACTGCTGTAGACATAGTGAATTCCGCTTTATCTGGTGCTGTGTGAGAATCTTGCGATTCGTTTCTGTTCTCGTCATTCTTCTGCTGCTCAGCGGCGCGCTGGCGGCCTGTGGCACGAATAC
>LJCR01000264.1 GCA_001399705.1 Kouleothrix aurantiaca | reverse complement strand
GTCCCCTGCCGACTCAGGGATGCGGGCCTGGGCCAGCGACCAGCGGAACGGCCAGTCGCTCAGGGACGCCCGCTCGGCCCGCTCCTTGCTCGCCTGCAGGTGCAGCGCGGTGGCCGGCTCATCACCCTGCTCGTGGGCAACCAGGGCCAGCCCCAGATGCAGGTGCGGGGCAGCCTGCCTGATGGCCTCGTCGTCCGCCGGGACAAGCTGGAGAAACTGCCGATACAGCCTGGCCGCCTCACGCAGCTGCCCCTGGGCGATGCGGATCTCCGCCAGGTAGAAGCCGCTCGCGAGCGCGAAGGCGAGGTTGCCAGCCTGACGGGTGTGCTCGATCCAGTCGGCAGTGGCCCGGTAGGCCTCCTCCAGCTCGCCACCGGCCCAGCGCGCGAACCCCAGGAGAACCTCGGCCTGGGCGCGCAGCAGCGGCTCCACAGCGGCGTCGCTGGCGAGGGCAAGGGCGGCATGCCGCACCGTCGCCGCGACATCGCCGCGGGCCTGGGCCAGGTAGGCGCGGGCAACTGCGATCCGCACGGGCAGGCTGCTGAGCTGTTCCGTGGCGTCCACGACCATAGGCTCCGCCGCCTCATCCGGCACGCTGGCCGGGCCACCCAGCGCGGCCAGCGCGCGCTCGGCGTCGCGCAGCCGGGCCTCGCTGGTCTCAACCTCGCCGGCGTCCATCAGCGCCCAGGCGTGCTGGGTGCAAAGCACCGGCCTGGCGCGTAAAACTGCCTCGGGCAGCTGCTGCACCCAGCGCAGCCAGGCGGCGGATTGGAAGCTGCTGTCCAGACGCTCCCACGACCGCTCGGCCAGGCGCGCGAGGCGGGCGGGATCGGCAGCTGCCGCCGCGTGGTGCAGCGCCCCAAGATCCAGACCCTGGGCCTCATACCAGGCGCTCGCCCGCCCGTGGAGCCCGGCGCGATCACCCCCGACGATGTTCGCATCCTGCGCGAGGCGCTGCCGCAGAAACTCGCCAAAGAGATGATGGTAACGATACCAGTGTCGCTCACCATCGAGTGGCACGAGAAACAAATTGGCGCGCTCGATGGCGTGAAGGGCCGCCTGCCCCGAGCCGGCGGGAGCGCCGAGAACCGCATCGCACAGCGGCCCGCACAGACGATCGAGGATCGATGTGTGCAGCAAGAACTGCTGGATGGGCGCGGGCTGCTGCTGGAGCACCTCTTCAACCAGATAGTCCAGCACAAAGCGATGGCTGCCGGTGAACGCCTGGATAAAACGTGCGGTGTCTGATCGCCCGTGCATGGAGAGGGCTGCCAGTTGCAAGCCGGCAATCCAGCCTTCGGTGCGGGCTTCCAGAGCGGCGATGTCGTCTGTTGAAAGGCGCAGACCCATCACGTGGTTGAGAAAGGCCGCCGCTTCGGAGGAAGTAAACCGTAAATCTGTGGCGCGCAGTTCGGCCAACTGGCCGCGGGCGCGAAACCGTGCCAGGGGAAGCGGTGAATCCTCACGGGTGGCGATGACCAGATGGAGCTGCGGCGGCAGGTGTTCGGCGAGAAAGGTCAGGGCCTGGTCGACCGCCTGGGCATCGATCGCGTGGTAGTCGTCCAGCACAAGGATGAACGGGTCCGGCAGGGCGGCGATGTCGTTGAGCAGGGTCGTCAGGATCGCGTCGATGGGCGGTGGCTGCGGAGATTGCAGCACACGCAACAGACCCTCTCCGACCGTCGGCGCGGCGGTCTGCACCGCAGCGGCGAGGTACAGGAGAAAGCGGGTGGGATCGCTGTCCCCTTCGTCCAACGACAGCCAGGCAACGGGCCGGTCGCACACAGCGGCCCACGCGCTAAGGAGCGTGGTTTTGCCAAAGCCGGCAGGGGCCGCGATCAGGGTCAGTTTGCCGTGCAACCCCGCCTGCAGCCGCTCGACGAGGCGCGGGCGCAGGACCACGTTCGGCCGCAGTGGCGGGATGTACAGTTTCGTCGCTAACAGTGGCGCCGACATAGATTCATTGCTCGACTGTTGTGCTTTGGCAAGAACGGATCACCAGCAAAGGGTCGCATCCAGAAATACGCGCACACGCTCACTCGCGGGGGGCACGACAGGTGTTCCGGCAGATACCGACAATCTCACAGATCGCGCGAATGCATACGTCGGATCGCGTGATGTGTGTGTATAGCACGAAACGCCGTGGTTGTCTACTTCACTGCTACCTTGATGTTGGAGATGCGAGCGTATGATCCTGCCAGATTACACCACGGTGGAGGAGGCCGGCATCGGGAAAGCCATCACCGCGAATTCTGATGCCTGAACCTGCATTTCCAATCTCGTATCTGCTACAAAGTGATTGACCGCGTATCCGTAGCGGCGCCGCTAAAGCGCAACCCGTTGGGCAGACAGTACCGAGGCACGCCTCGGGCATTCTTCATTTGTCGTCGCCCGCACCGGCAATGACGGCCCGATCACTTCCGCCGGCTTCGTCGTTGGCGGTCAAGTCTTTATGGGCTGCAAAAGTCCGGTTCCCATTCAAAACGAGGTACCTTACGCGATAGTACGCTGAATGGAAGGCAGGGCAATCCACACGAGCGATGATTTCTCGAATCACGCCGCTATCCCAACGCGTTCTTGCAGCCGTCCGCCTGCGGCGCGGTGAATCGCTGGCATGGTACCAATCGCTTTTCGCGCCGCTGACGGCAGCGACTGATGCGCACCCGCTCCGGCCGCAACCTCGAAACCTTCGGGCACGCACGACCTACTTTGTTCGCCAGTACACGTCGGTATTTCCTGATGTTGGTCCGAGCGGCTGTGCAGGGATAGTACGCACATACCTATCGAAAAAACTGCGCAGGTATTTGTCTACCGTATGCAGTCCGCTTCGCGGATCAAAGCCCGCTGGCGCAAGCAGCGGCGAGAGCAGTTGGGCGAATGTAAACGAAAGATGGGTGCTGTTTGGCAATTCAAGCCAATAGGCATCGGTTCTGGCGTTTGCCATCAGTTGCTTCCATTTTGCTAGCGCGCTCGGGTAGCGATTGCTGTCAGCCGACGTCATCAATAAGAGCGGGCGCACTGCGGGTAAGGTGACGGTATCGCCATACAAGCCGCCATCCATGTCCACAGCAGCACGACAGCGTGCGTCGACCCGGCATACTTCCAAAGCGGTTGCTCCGCCAAACGAATGCCCAAAGGAGCCGATCTGCGTCACATCGAGCTTGCCAGCCAGCAACGGATCGGTGCGTTGCCACAGCTCAATCGTGTCGTAGACAAAGCGCTGATCTGCGACCCACACGGGAAACACGCGCTCGGTGACGAACGATGCATCAGACTCTGCCCCGGCAGGTGTGCCGAAGCGCCCCAGATTGTAGAAGCGCGTCTCGCCATCGGGAAAGACCGTTACGGCTGCAGCATCGGTATGGTCGATCGCCACCACAACATAGCCCCAACTCGCCAATTCCTGGAAGGTCGAACTGTTTTGCAGCCGCAGGCCAACCATTCCATGCGAAAACACCAGCACTGGAAACGGCATGGTACCCGCGTGCACGGATACACCTTCGCTCGCTGCAAGGGGAACATAGCGCAGGTGTTGAAAGAGCAGTGCGGGCAAACCGGTAAGATTGGCAAGCCCCAGCATAATCTGGTCGGGGTAATGGGTGAGTGGGGCAGGCGCGCCGCCCGAGGCAGCAGGATACCAGACCGACACCATCAATCGTCGCCCGCGGGCATGATCGACCAGTTCGCGATCAACAATACCGACCGGATAGGGGCCAGTCGGTGCGGGCAGCGCGATAACTGGCAGTATCCAGCCCGCGAATGTAGCGCCAAGCACAAGTGCCAGTGCGCTGGCAGCGCTGACGAGCCTGTCGCGCTTGCGTGGGCCGGCAGGTGTGCGGCTCAGCATCGTGCGCATGCGACCGACGAGCACCAGCGCACCAAGGATGTACAGCGGGATCATGTGTGTACGCCAGCCCTCAATCGCAAGATGAAGCATCAGCGCCAGCACAGGCAGCAGCGTTGCGATGAGCAAGCCGCGCTGCCGCCACCGCTGTGAAAGAAATGGGAGCACGAGCGTCGGAACAACCGAGAGACAAAACAGCCATTCGAACAAACGCATAAGCTCCCTTTCTGTATGGCATAGGCATACAGGTAAACATGCGCGGGGCGCATGGGTCATTCATCGTTCAGCGGCCGTGGTTTACAAGAAAACACCGCACGCACGACGTTTGTGACACAGAGCTGGAGCGTTGAATTGATCGACTGCGGAGGGGCGACTGTATGCGTGATTAGCTATGCGCAACTTGTTGGGCGGCGATCACCTGCTCAAAACACGCTCTGGATGTGTTGCTCTTTCATTCTCCTCAGTGACGGTATCCCTGCTCACGAATACGCTTCTCCGTGATACTCTCTCAAGAAATGGCTGTCCACTGCATCATTTCCTGGCTTGAGTGGAGGTCGTATGAATACACTTCCAACCATCGACGCGCTACAGCAGCAAATTGCCACTTTGGAAGCTGAGCTTGCGCGCTTGCGCCCACTTGAGGCGGCTGCTCGTGAAGCTTACGCTTTCTTCGTTGGCCGGCGTCCTGGCTTTCCGCCCACCTACGCACGCGATGTACTGCTGGCTGCCTTCGAGCCAACCACAACCCGCGCACGCCACAATCGGCCAAAACCCACACGATCAATAAAGCGCCGGAAGTAAGCGCAATCCAGGCTGCCTGGGTTTCCTACTGGCGCAGTACAGAAAGAAAATTCGGGGGCGGCGAAGCGGCCCCCGAACCCCCCACATTGTGCCAGTATTCTTGCGGATGTAGTATGAGCC
>LJCR01002638.1 GCA_001399705.1 Kouleothrix aurantiaca | reverse complement strand
GAGGCCGTCGAGGCGCGGGTGCATAATATCGAGGATGAGCAGGTCGGGCTGCTCGCGGCGGGCCAGCTCCAGGCCGTGCACGCCATCGGCAGCGGTGAGCACGGTGTAGCCTTCGCGCTCAAGATTGTAGCGGAGCGTTTCCGCCAGGGTCAGTTCGTCTTCGACGAGGAGGATGGTTGGCATAATGTGTTGTGAGAGAATGCAAACATAGTAAGAATGTTTGCATTCTACGCTCCCGGGTTTAAAAGTATGTTAAGCGCGGATGAGATATCCGCAACCCACTAGTCGGGTACCGCCCGGCCCACGCCATCGCTGGCCTGGCAGACATAAATCGTCGTGTCGCGGCCGGTGGCGGCGCGGAAGGCCGCGCCAACTTCCTGCTTGAAGCGCTCCACCGCGTCGTTCGCCACCAGGCTGACGGTGCAGCCGCCAAAGCCAGCCCCGGTCAGGCGCGAGCCGTAGCACCCCGGCACCGCCTGCGCCGCCGCCACCAGCGCGTCCATATCGGGAATGCTGACCTCGTAGTCGTCGCGCAGGCTGGCGTGCGATTCGTTCATAAGCGTGCCGAAGGCGGCCACATCTCCCGCCTCCAGGGCGGCAGCGCCGCGCACGGCCCGGTCGTCCTCGGTGATGACGTGGCGCGCGCGCGCGCGCACCGGCTCGGGCAGCTCGGCCTTGTGCTCTTCGAATTGCGCCACGCTGATGTCGCGCAGCGCCAGGATTTTCGGGTACCACTGGCGGAACATCCCGACCGCCTGGTTGCACTCGGCGCGGCGCTCGTTGTAGGCCGAATTGTCGAGCCGGCGCTCGGTGTGGCTGTCGCACACGACGATCTGCACGTTGGCCGGCAGCGGCACCGGGCGGTAATTCAGGTCGCGGCAGTCGAGCAGCAGGGCGTGGCCGCGCTGGCCC
>LJCR01002640.1 GCA_001399705.1 Kouleothrix aurantiaca | reverse complement strand
GAGCTATAGCTTTTACTTGCCGGCATTATGCTGCCGGCAAGTAAAAGCTATAGCTCATCCGGCTGGAGCAGTGGCTACAACGCGCCGGAGAGATGTCAGTTCGGTTGGGAAAAGATGGTATGCGCTGCGCACGCTTTCTGCGCCAAAGCGGCAGTTCCGCGCTCGTGCTGAGCCGCTGCCGGAGGGCAAGCAGAATAAGTCCGTAGCAAATAGGACTTTGGTACGATCGTAATTTATTGAAATTTACGAATCAGTGGGGTACAATAGAGGCCGTCGTGAGCGCAAAAATACTTTAGCGGCTAGCTATCGTTATGCGTTTCGACCCGGGGAAGGTTGTGCAAGAACCTTCCCCATTTTTTTACACTCACCAAACGGCGTTTCTAGGCAACCCCAAATAATAGAGTCCTCCTATTGTCGCAGTATCTCTACACGTTATGGCAACAAGGCCAGGTTCGATATCAACTTTACGCACTTCCCTAGATACAACGCGTAACAGGAGATAGTTTGGATCTTACTATTTCGAGCAATTGCAAGGAAATTTATCGAGATTGAGAGAATGGGCGCTGGCGGCTCAACCGGCTGAAACACCTGATCCACTTCCACCACCTGTGCGGCTGTTGGCCACGCAGCCAAACCTAGCATCAATCCCGTTACTTCGCATGCAGATCAACTGTGCTTGGCTATTAAGCGTATACATCCCCCGACGCCATAGCCAAGGTACTTGCTCGAATCGATGGGACTATGATACTCATTATAGTAAGCTTCGTCAAGATAAAAAACCGTAAATATATATAAATGTTTTGCAATCTAAGTAAGGTTTAGGCCTTTCCGATGCAAAATATTATTTCATTGTAATATTATATTCTGTATTAAGTACTCCTGTTATCGGATATATTCTGCCCGCCTCCACAG
>LJCR01002637.1 GCA_001399705.1 Kouleothrix aurantiaca | reverse complement strand
TCGCCAAAATCACCTACGAGGTCGTTCGCACGCTGGAAACTCAACCGCGCCGCGTGCCGGGCACGCAGCAGCTCACCCGCCCCGACATTCGCGCCGCAATTGTCGAAGCAGTGAAGCAGCAGCTGCCACCAGCACAGGCTACGCTGGCGGGCTTCGCCGAGCAGCCTGACGTTGACAAGGTTGTGGATACAGCACTCGATATCATGGTGGAAGGAACCATCAGCATTCCGCGCATTCTGGTCGTTCCAACCGGCGATGTGCGCGCCGGCTTCCACCCATTCAGCCTCGACCTGAGCAACCTGCGCTACCCACCCGTCTCCGACGAGCTGTGGGTGCAGCACCTGCGTACCGGCCAGCGCGACATTGTGGCGCTGGGCAGCGGCGGCGTGGAAGAACAGCGCCCCGAAGACTATGTGGTCAGCGGACTGATCGACTTCGACGACATCTCCTACGACGACCATGCCGAGCTGCTGTATGATCTGGCGGCGCAGACCGTCGAGCACTTCCGAGGCTATCTTTCGGAAGCCGACACCACCAAAGTGCTGCGCGCCTACCAGCGCGAGATCGCGCGCAACATCCACGCCCAGATGCAAGCGCACTACTGGGAAAGCGCCACCAGCTACGACACCGTTGTCAGCAAAGGTTTTATCAACCTGAAAGAAAGCGCCTACACCTATGCAATCAACGAGCAACCCCTCGACTACCATGTGTCGCCCGCCGACAAAAGCAACATGGCGAAATACCTGTTCAGCGGCTTCCGCAAGTGCCTGTACGCCGTGCAAAAGTTCGACTCGGATGCCGAGCGCAAACTCGCGGTGATACTCGAACGCGATTCGATCAAGTGGTTCAAGCCGGCGCGCGGGCAATTCCAGATGGTCTACCTGCTCAACGGCAACCAGCAGGAGTATCAGCC
>LJCR01002636.1 GCA_001399705.1 Kouleothrix aurantiaca | reverse complement strand
CCCAAATGCGGATCGGTCGCTCATCCGGCGCGCCATCCGCGGGCTGCTGGACGCGCGCACGGCGGCCGGGGCAATCCTGCCGGCGGCGCCGGTCACGCCGCTGTGGAGCACGAATACGCCGGCCGTGGCGGCATGGAGCGCTCAAGGCGCGACGCTGGACACGGCTGCGCGCGCCCCACAAACGCCGCAAATGGTGCTCGACACGCCTGCGCACGCCCCACAAACGCCGCAAACGCTGCTCGACACGCCCGCTACTCTAGGGAGGGCGGCCATGCCGAGCGCGCCCGTTGCGACGCTGGGCACGGCTGCGCACGCCCCACAAACGCCGCAAACGACGCTGGACACGGCTGGGCACGCCCCACAAACGCCGCAAACGACGCTGGACACGCCCACCAATGGAGGGATGCCGGCCACGGTACAGTTCACGGGCGCTAATTCCTGGACGGCGGCCATGCCGAGCGATGAAGCGGGTATGCTCGACATCCCTGCGCACGCCCCAGAGACGCCGCAAACGGCGCTGGACACGGCTGGGCACGCCCCACAGGCGTCGTTTGCGACGCTGGACACGGCTGCGCACGACGCACTACCGCCCATCTCAACACCCGACATGCCTGCCGCGACGGCGCTACCCGATCGGGCACTGGAGGACACAGTTCCCCTGCTCGTGGCGAACGATGCAGCGCCGCTCAGCACCCCCATGGTGTCCGCCATTACTGCGTCACCGCTGCCGGTGCTTGATCAGCACGATATGAGCGCGTTCCAAAGCCCAACTCCGGCCTCGCTCGACATGGCCGCGCCGTTGCCGGACGCCGACGATCTGTTTGGCGACGAGCCGGACTGGGCGCGCTGGACGGCGGGCGAGGAGCTGACCGACATCATCCGCGCGCTGTGCGGCTACCCGCGGCCGCGCGGCG
>LJCR01002634.1 GCA_001399705.1 Kouleothrix aurantiaca | reverse complement strand
AGCGCATAGAAAGTGCTGAGACTGGTGCGGTAGATCTGCGCTGCAGCGCCGGTCTCCCCCTGATCGTAGAGTACATCGGCCAGGTAACGTTGTAGCAGCGCGTTTCGGAACGGTGCTGCCGGCTGCGGCATAAGCCGCAAGGCTTTTTCAAGAGATGACATTGCTTGCTTCAGGTTACCTGCATAGCGTTCCCTCACACCCACCTGAACGAGGGCGAAATACAAACTGAAGCTGCTCCCGAGATCACGTGCAAGCACCACCAGTTCCCCAAGCAGCAGCCGCGCGCGTTCAAGAGCGCCGCGCCGATAGCTGATTACGGCGAGGAAACCGAGATCCTCCATGATCCTCTGCTGATCGCCAAGGTTACGAGCTGTCTCAAGCGCTTCCTCCAGCAAGGAAGTGCCGCGCTCAAGGTCGCCCTGATCATGCAACGCCCATCCAAGTAAGCTCAGCGCATCTCTGCGTCCCCGCAGATCGCCCGTCTGGCGGAATAAGTGAATGCTTTCTTCTGCCAGCGCCATTGCCCGAACAACATCACCATTCCACTGTAACTCCGCCGATGCGCGGCTGAAGAGCGATTGTGCAATTCCGTGAACATTGCGAAGCTCTCGATAATGGGCGAGGCTCTCGTCTATCAGCTCAATGCCGCGTGCTGTATCGCCTTGCCGGAAGATGGAGCGTCCAAGAAGGTCAAGAACGCGGGCAAGCCCAAAGTGATCGCCTTCGGCCTGATAGAACCGCAGACTCGCTTCAAGCAGAGAAATTGCTGCGGAACTATCATCCTGCAGCGCGGCAAGATCGCCGGCTACATACTGCGCGCCGGCACAGATGGCACCAGAAACCTGCACCTGATGTGTCTGCTTCAGAAATGCTTCGAGCCACTGCCGCCCTTCGCTCATCGCGCCGCGCATGAT
>LJCR01002635.1 GCA_001399705.1 Kouleothrix aurantiaca | reverse complement strand
CGGCACCCGGCGCTGGGGCTATCGCCCCAGACCCCAAATTTTGTGCAGTACTACATTCATCGGCTTTGCCACATGCCTCCGTTGCGGGACGCGCAGGCATCTGGCGATACAGTATGTGCCAGATTGGTTGCTTCAATACGCAGCAATTTATTAATCGCTCGCTGCCAGCGACAAGCACAACGGAGGCATGATCGCAAAACCTTGATTTTGCCAACCACCTCAAATTTGGGGTCCGGGGCGAAAGCCCGGGCCGGGGTGCAGGGGCGAGCGCCGCCCCTGCGGCCTTGCGGCCCAAGCGACACCACGTTTAAGAGCATAAACGGTATAGCGCCAAGTGCGAGAGCAACTGCCCCAGCGGCCACGCGGCCCAAGCGCCACCTACTCACTGACCCCCACGGGCTGGGTGTGCTCGCGCGGCCACGCCAGCCGCACCGGCCGCCCCTGCGCCGCGCGCGCATCCACCGCGCCGCCATCGAGATTTTGCGCTATTACCACCAGCGCGCCGCCGCTGTCGAGATCGACGAGGTAGCGCGTGAGCACGCCCAGGTACACAACATCGCGGATGTGGCCGAGGGCGGTGTGCGCGCCGTCGGGTGCGGGCGCGTCGGGGGCGAGCATGCGAATTTTTTCGGGGCGAATGGCGACTGACTGCTCGGAGCCGGTGATCGCCGCCGCCGCCGCACCGCGCAGCATGTTCGACACGCCGACGAAACCGGCCACAAACGCCGTGGCCGGGTGCTCGTAGACATCAGATGGCGCGCCGAACTGCTCGATGCGGCCCTGGTTGAACACGGCGATGCGGTCGCTCATCGTCAGGGCTTCTTCCTGGTCGTGCGTGACATAGATGAATGTGATGCCAACCTGCTGCTGAATGGCCTTCAGCTCGATCTGCATCTGCTGGCGCAGCTTGAGGT
>LJCR01002633.1 GCA_001399705.1 Kouleothrix aurantiaca | reverse complement strand
GCCGCCGCCGGCCACGATATAGGTCAGCGACAGGTCGTCGACCGAAGCCGACAGGCCCATCAGGCTCACGCCGCCGTCGATCAGAATGCCGACGCTTTCGATGCCGGCGGGCGGGTTGACCACCGACAGCCCAACTTGTTCGAGATAAACTGGCCCAAACTGGCGCTGGATCGTCAGCCACCACGGCCCCGAGCCCGGCCCCGCCGACAGGCTGATACGCACTGGCTCGCCGGGGTGTTTCTGCACGGCCAGCGCCGGGCTGAACTTCGGCGCTGGCGCATTGTCGCCCGGGCCGCCCTGACCCATGATCCCCTGCGCCACCTGGTTGTCGCCGCCGCTGGCGCCGGCCAGCGCGACACCCAGGCCGGCCAGCCCCAGATGCAATCCACCCGCCACCGTGGTGGTCGTGCCGGGCGTGAGCAGGCCAAACACATGCGCGGCCACGCTGGCGATGCTGATGCCGGCATCGAGCAGCGGCCCGCTGGAGCGCGCAATCCGCACGCCCAGCCCGCCAACGACCAGGCTCGGGCGCGGCTCGGGGTCGCCGCTCGCGGGCAGCGCCAGCACCTCGACCGTCAGCCCTTCCGGCACCGGCCCGGTCGGCGAGGCGATCCAGCTCGCGTCTTCTTCGAGGCTGACCACCACGTCGTCGTTCGGGTTCAGCTCCCACGCGCCGTCGATCTCGATGTTCACGCCATAGACAGGCGTTGTGCCGTCCATTCGGCGCGCGATCCGCAGCAGCAGAATGCCGTCGATCGGGATCGCCGCGCCCGGCGCGTCGGCCAGCTTGCCGAGCAATGTGCCGAGCCGCCGCAGCAGCCGGATGGGGTCGGCAATGTCGCCGGCGAGGTCGGGATCGAGCTTAGTGGCGTCGCCCGGTTTGAGCAGCACGCCGTCGAGCTGGCCGCCCAGCGCCG
>LJCR01002632.1 GCA_001399705.1 Kouleothrix aurantiaca | reverse complement strand
AGGTTGTTCACGCGATCTACGCTGCCGCCGAACACGGCGGGGAAGTTGCCGTGCCGCGCTGAGACGGCATGAAATCTACTGCGTTTCAGATAAGGCGGCCAAGAACGATTGCCACAAAGACTCGAAGGCACGAAGAGCATATGGTGCTATACAATCTTGGAGTCTTTGCGTGTTTGTGGCTATGTAACAAGTATTGGCCTTAAATCACGGCCATGTGCTGGGTTTCGTACACGCCCCAGGCAATATAGCCGAACGCCAGCAGCAGCGCCAGCCACAGCTCGATGTCGGTGCGCGTGACCGGCACGAAGCTGGTGGGCGGGTAGCCGCTGTAGAGCGCGACCGCACTGCTGATCAGGATAATCAGCCCGGTGATCGCGGGCATGACGAGCCACAGCGAGTAGCCACGGTTGGCGATATACCAGATCGCGGCGCTGACGCTGACAATTGCCACTGTGAGCACCAGGCCGGCGTCGGGCAGCTTCATGCCCAGCAACACGCCATAGGCCAAACCTAAAAAGCAGACCGCCAGCTTCCAGGGGCTGATTCTTCCATCGCTGAGCATTGCGCGCTCCTTTCCGTGTCACCCATTGCTGCCGAAACCAGGCACTTGCGTGTGATGCCGTGCGGCGCGCTGCCACCTGCCCGGCACGAACCGGAGGCACGGGCAAGAAAAGAGCGCGCAGGCCTGCAGGTGGCCGAGCGCTGTGGTGTATGTGCAGGTTTGGAATGACTGGAAGAGGCGCATCGGCCGTGGCCCTTGCCCGCTACGCTCAGCAAGAAGCGCGCCGCGAATTATGATTTGTGCCAGTATAGCAGACGAACCCGCGCGAAAAGTTCACGAGGGTTCGTCGTTTTCTGTGCTTGGCCGATTTGACGCTTTTTACTGAACGACGACTTCGAGGTTCATGGCGGGGTGGAG
>LJCR01002631.1 GCA_001399705.1 Kouleothrix aurantiaca | reverse complement strand
CGAACTCCACGCCACCTTCCAGCCCGACGCCCCAGTGCGCGCCGAGGGCAGCGCAGGCCGCCAGGGCGCGCTGACGCGCCCCGCGCGCCATTTCGTCGTAGCCGAGTGGCATGGCAGGCACGCCCGAAGGCACTGATATGGCATGCACCTCGGCAGGAATGCTGGCGCGCTCAAGCGCCGAGCGCACCGCGTTGACCTTGATCGGGTTGAGCGAGCCAACCGCGACATGGAGTGGCGTGGGCAGGTTCATCGCGCCTCCTGCGCGGCGTGTGGTTTTGCGCCGTTGGTGGCAGGCTTGCGGGCGGAAGCGCGCCCATTGCCGCGAAAATCGGTGTGCGGCGGCGCGTGTTTCACCAGCACGCCCGGCACGGTGGGCGGCGCGTCTTCGCCCAGGTAGAGCCACGCCACCGAGCGGCCGGCCTCGCGCTGGCGCAGCAGCGCGGCGCGGGTGCCTTCGGGCGCAATGCCGCTGAGCAGCAGGATCGTCGCGCCCCAGGGCAGCGTGCTGGCAGTGGTGCGCAGCAGCCGCGCCATTGGCGTGACGGAATAGTGCGTCAGGCGCGCCAGCGTTTCCATGATTCGTTCAAGCTGGGCCGGGCTGCGGCCGGGCGGCAGGCTCACAAAGCGCTCGAACTCGGCGGGCGCGCCGTTCACATACAGGCCGACAGCGTAGCCTTCGCGCAACCCGACCTGCGCCAGTGTGGCCGCCGCGCTGATCAGCCGCTCGATCTGCGCTTCGTCGATGCCCTGCCAGTAGAACTCGAACGAGTCGAGGTCGAGAAAAATTGCCAGCTCGCGCGAGGTGGTTGGCTCGTAGATGCGGGTTTGCAGCGTGCCAGTGCGTGCAGTCGCCGTCCAGTGCACGTCTTTCAGCGGGTCGTCGGGGTGGTAGTCGCGCACGCCGACGGTGCGCATGGGGT
>LJCR01002629.1 GCA_001399705.1 Kouleothrix aurantiaca | reverse complement strand
AGCGTGCCCTGCACCCGCACCGCATCGCGCAGCGCGTCGACAGCCAGCTCATAGGCGTATTTCGCGCGGGCTGGCGTTTCTTCGCCGGCCAGCCCTGCCGCTTCGCTTGCATCGGCGGCCTCGCCGGCCTCGGCAAGTTGGGCGCGAATGTGTTCAAAGGTCATTCCCTGCTCGCGCAGGCGTTGTGCCCGGCACAGCACCACGATATCGCTGTCGGTGTAGCGTGGTGCCGGGCGGTTTCCCGCAATTGGCGCAATCCACTGGGCAGAATCGCTCAGATATGCCGTCAGCTCAAGCGTCCAGGCTCGCAGCATCGACACACTAATGCCCAGCAGATCCGCGACTTCGGCAATCCGATGATCGGCCATTGTCGCACTCCCATTAATTCTTCGGCAAGCGCGCAAAAATCAGGGCGCACTTGCTGCTACCTAACGTTTGGCCTGGGGTTACTACAGATTATAGCACGCTTTATTTATATGTAAATGTGCATTTTGACTAAGTTTTGACAATCGTGGCGGTAAAAAACTGGCCGGTGCTCCAGCTTTCTGCGATGCTGCCCAGCGGCGCGAGCGCCTGCTGCATGGTTTCCGGAGTGTGCAGGATCTTCAGCACCTGGTGGCGCGAGCCATCGTTGAGCACGCGCTCATGCAGAAATTCAGCGCCGGGGGTTTGCTCGGGTGTGGTGGGCGCGCTGTCCACCACCATCACCGAGCCGCCCGGCACGAGCACGCGCCGCAGCTCGGCCAGAAATGCGGGCCGGCGCGCGTGCGGCACGTGGCTCAGCCAGAAGCCGAAGAACGCGCAATCGAATCGCGCGGCGCGAAACGGCAGCGCATAGGCGTCGCCGCGCACGCGCTCGGCTTGGAGGCCATGTTTGCGCAGGCGCGCGGCCAGCTGCCCCAGCATCGCGGGCGCGTAATCC
>LJCR01000263.1 GCA_001399705.1 Kouleothrix aurantiaca | reverse complement strand
GCTGGCGCTGCTGGTGCTGGCCGGCCCGCTGATCGCGCGGATCGAGCCGGGCACGTAGCTCAGGCCAGCAGGCACCGTATCGGAAATAACTGCATCATAGGCGGCTATGGCCGATGTATTCGTAATGGCGATCTGGAACGTCACCGTATCGCCAACATTCGCGCTTGGCGCCGACACCGTTTTGTGGATCGCCAGCGCCGGCTCGGCCAGGGTAATGCTTTGCGCGCCGCCCGAAACGCCGACAGCGGCGGCTGTGCTGGGGTTCGTATAGTTCAGGCTTGCGCTATTGACAAGTGTTGTGCCCTGCTGATTGCTCAGCACATTCACCACGCGCGCCACCACCCGCACCAGAAATTCGTTGTTGCTGCTGCCATTGGCCGGGCCGCTGCCGTTCGTTTGCACCGTGCCAAAGCCGAAGCTGAGGACGCCGCTGTTGTTTGCCAGGGTGGGTGCGCCGAGCGCGCCATTATAGTCAGTCGGCAGGTGCCCATCACTTGCCGCAGCCGTCGTCACGATGCTATGGCTCACATACGCCATTCCAGCCGGCAAGCTGTCGGTCACCGTCAGCGATTGGGTCGCGCCTTCGGGCAGCTGCACGCGAATGTCGTAGGCGACGGCATCGCCAATGGTATAGGTGGCTGGAACGGGCGCGAGCTTCTGCACCGTTGGGCTCGACAGCGTGATGCTTGCGTTGCTGCTGTCGGCATAGCTGTTGATCCCGCCCGCGCCATTCCGCTCGCCATCGCTTGCGCCACTTGCGCCCGGCACGCCCGACCCGGTTGCGTTGCTGGGAGTGCCATTCGCGCCCGGCACACTGGTGTAGGTCAGGCTGGCCGTGTTTGGGATCGCGAGCGCATTCGGCGCTGTGCCGCTCACCCGCGCCGTGATCGTGATTGTCACCGATTTGACTGCGCCGGCGATGTCCACCGCTGGCGCGAGGCGATCGACTGCTACGCGCACAACGCCGCCAATGCCGAGCGTCGACGTATCGGTCGCAAGCGACCCGGCCGGCGTTGTAACGCTCACGCTGAGCAGATTCAGGTTGCCACCCAACGAATCGAGCACATTCACGTCGAAGGCGTCGGCGCGGTATGTGCCTGTTGCGCCATTCGAATAGGTGAGCTGGAAGACAACCGTGTCGCCCGCATCGCTGGGGGTGGTGGCCACAAGCTCTTGCAGGTTCGTGATGCTGGGTTCGGCCAGGGCCACTGTGACTGCATTGGAAGTAGCCAGCAGCGTGCCGTTCACCAGCAGATCCACCGTGTTGTCGAGCGCTGCCCCGGCCTGGTTGCCGGGCAGATTGCCCACCAGCGCGTTGAATTCAATCAGCACCAATTCTTCGTTGCTGTCGCTGTCGGCGTTGCTCAGCGTTCCCAGGCTGAAGATCGGGTCGTCGCCGGGCTGGAATGCGCCGCCCGCACCCGTCCCGCCAGTAATCGCGCTGGCTGGCAGCACGAAGGACGGCGTGATCGCGCCCGCCCTGGTTTCGTCGCCGGCCTGGTTCAGCCCGACACCACCAAGCGTGGACGATGCAAGGCCAGCGCCATCCGAAACCAGCGCAACCGTTGCCGTTGAGTCGTTCAGGAAGATGAGCCCGGCCGGCAAATGATCGGCCAGCACCATGTTGGGCGACACGCCCTCTTCCACCGCCACAAGCAGGCGGTAACGCGCAATCTCGCCGATCGCCAGCGTGCTGCCGGCGGTGTGCGCCTCCGAGCTGCTCCCAAGCGCCTTGATTGGCGTCGGCCCGAGAACGCTCACAATGGCCTGGTCGCTGCCAGTGAAATCGTTTGGCGCCGTGCCAGAGCCATCGCGCTCGCCGGTGCTGCTGCCGGGTGCGCCGGGCGTGCTGGAGCCTGTTGAATTGATTATGGTGCCATTGTCGCCTGGCAGGCTGGTGTAGCGCAACGTGGCCGTGTTGGTGATCAGCTGCCCTGGCGTGACGCTCGCCGTCAGCGTGGCCTGGTAGGTGATGGTGATGCTGCAACCCGGCGCAATCTGGTCAACCGTAATATCAACCGTATTTCCCGCCGAGCTGTTTGTGAAGGTAGGCGACGCGCACGCAGCGCCAGCGGTGGCGGTGACGCTCGCAAGGTTCAGGGTTGCAGCGGCTGGCATAACGTCTGCAATCTGCGCATCGAAGGCGCTGGCGGCAGGTGCGCCCGTGGCGTTGGTATACACCAGCGTGTAGGTCACCGTGTCGCCAGCATCGCCACTGGTTGGCGCAACCGTCTTGTTATTGGCAAGCGCATTAAAAGGGATGTTTGGCTTAACAACCTGCACCGAAACGCTATTCGATGTTGGGCCGTTCTGCGTGGTTGCGTTCAGAAACACGGCAAATGTGTTCGCGCGCGTGTCGCCCGCGTCGTTGCTGCCGGCAACCGAGTTATCGAGCAGCGCGTTGAACTCCACAACCACATATTCAGTATCGGCGTCGCTATCGGCATTCGTCAGCGTGCCAAGCTTGAAACGCACATCGGCGCCAGTGGTGTAGGTGTCGGTATTGCTGCTCAGGCTGCTCGAAATATTCGCGTCGGCCAGCACACAGCCGACCTGCGCCGAAGGCAGCGCCAGCATGTCGGCCGCGCTGCCACTATCGTTTGCGCACGCGAGCGCCGGGATCGCGCCGGACTGCGCGCTGGCCGACGTAATGTTCCCACCCGTCGAGACAAACGCCAGCCGCGCGCTTCCGTCGTTGAGAAATGCCAGGCCGTTAGGCAGATTATCGTTGAGCTGGAAATCTGGCGCAGTTCCCTCGGGCAACGCCACGGCCAGGCGGAAGCGCACGATTTCGCCAATTGCGAGGGCGCTGCCACTGGTATGTGCTTCCGAAGTTGTTACTATCGATTTGGTCAGCGCTACGCTGTTGACGGTCACCGTATCCGAATCGGTAGTGCGGTAGTCGTCAATTCCACCTGCGCCGCTGCGCTCGGTCGAGCTTGTGTTGTAGGTCGAGATCTGGCCCGGCGCGCCTGGCAGGCTGGTCCACTTCACGCTGGCATTATCGCTCAGCGTCTGGCCAGGCGTCACGCCCCCATTGAGCGTGGCCTGAAACCGTATCACACTGGTGCTTCCTGCTGCCAGCGTTGCCCACGCAGCCGACAGATTCGGCGCGCCCGAGGCGTCGAGCGTTGCGGCGGGGCCAGCAACATTGGCGAACGAGCCCGGCAGATAATTCATGCCAGCTGGGACAATGTCGCTGAGCGCAAGGTCAAAGGCATCGGTGGTGCCAGCCCCGGTATTCGCCAGCGTGAGCTCGAACGTGACGGTGTCGCCGCTATCGACGCTGGCGGGCGTTGCAACACTGCTGAGCGTTACCGCCGGCTCGATCACGGTGACATTCGCAGCCGCGACCGATGGCAAAGTACCGTTGGCCCAGCTGAATGCTGCCGAGTTGTTCAACTTTGTGCCCGATTGGTTGCCCGCAATATCCAGCACAACCGCGCGATAGGCGATGACGATGGTTTCAGCCTGCGCATCGTCGGTATCGCTGTTTGTGAGCGTGCCCGGGCTGAATGTGATGGTGCGGCCACCCAGGCCAATGCTAACGTTCGCTGGCGCAGAGCCAACACCAATCGGCGCGGTCATGCTCACGCTGGCCGAGGATGTCACGCTCGCCACATCCACAAACGCCAGCCCGGCGTCGAGCGTATCCACAATTTGCGCGTTCTGCGTCAGGCCTTCGGGCACCATGATGGTAAGCGAATAGGTCACCAGCTCGTCAATCACCGCCTGCGTGTTGGTGTTGCTGCTGCCAGCAATGCTTGTGCTCACCAGCTGCTTGGCAACCGCCGGCGCGGCCACGGTGGTTGTCGCGCTATCGGTTGGGGTATCGGCGGGCACGAAATTCGGCCCACCTTCCACGCTGGCATAATTCGTAATTGCCGCACGGTTCGGGATAATGGTGCCGGCCGGCGCGCTTGGGTCGACCTGCAGGTCGTAGGTGATCACAATGATGTTGTGGCCATTGTTTGGGTCGTACTTCTGGCACGCGCCAACCAGCGCCGGGTCGTCGAGGCGGATGCCGGTGGTAAACAGATCGCCTGCTGCGCCCGCGCCATTCGTCAGGCCAATAAACGCCAGCGGCGTGCCGTCGCCATAGCTTACGCGCATGTTCAGGCCCGCGCCGCTCGGCGGGATGATCAAGCCCAGCGGGACGGTATCGGTGATGGTGACATCGAAAGCGCCGCGCTGGCTGGCACCGGTGTTCTCCACCACAATCGCGAAGCTCACGCGATCGCCGGCATCCACTCCGCTGATATTGCTGTCTACCGGCATCGTGGCCAGATCCGCCGAGTTAATCGTGCCCGCCCAGCGCGTGCCAGCCGAACCGGGGGCGCTGAACGCAACCGGCCCGGCGGTGGCTGGGCTCAGCGTCGCGCCACTGTGGGTACTGCCGATCACACCTTTTTTCACCTGAAGCACCGGCTCCGTTACTTTCAGCTGCACGATAGCATCGGCCTGGTGCTGCGCGCCATTCGTTGATCCGTCGCTCTCGTGCACCTGGTTGGTCAGGAAAAGCCCATCCGCAAACGGCTGATCGCTGACGGTGACCGTGAGCAGGATATCGACGGGCGAAGGCTGAGTGGCAGGGTCGTCGAAGGTGCCGTAGGAAAAGGCCACGCTATTGTCGGGTGCACTGGTTGCAAATGCTGGCAGCGGCGCGCTCGGGCGCGAATGATAGGTGTCGGCCGGGCCAAGCTTCATATGGCCGGCAGCAGGAGCCGCGCCAGTCGCATCGAATGCGCTATCGAACGTCGCTAGCT
>LJCR01002624.1 GCA_001399705.1 Kouleothrix aurantiaca | reverse complement strand
GAACATGCGCCCGGTCGCAATCGTGACATGCACGCCACGCGCCTGCGCCGCCGCAATCGCATGGAGCACCGCCGGCGAAATGCTCAGGTCGGGCTTCAACACCGTGCCGTCGAGGTCGAGCGCGAGTAGTTTATAGGGCATGAGTTCCTCTGCTATAGCGTCGGGGGTTGCGTTTCGACCGCAACAACGCGGTCGAGGCCCGCCAGGTCTTTGTGCACAGAAATCTGCGCCTGTGGGAAGTGCTGCCGCGCCAGCCCGGCCACGGCCGGCCCCTGCGTCGCGCCAATTTCCAGCAGCACCGCGCCGCCCGGGCGCAAAACGTCAGGCGCGCCGGCCAGCAAGCGGCGGTAGAGATTGAGACCATCAGCGCCGCCATCAAGCGCGGCGTGCGGCTCGTAACGTCGGACGCCTTCGTCGATCTCACTCAGGATCGTGTAGGGTGGGTTGCTCACCAGAATATCCACCCGCTCAACAAGTGGCGCAAGCAAGTCGCCTTCGCGCAGGGCAATTTGCCCCGCCACGCCGTGGCGCTCGGCATTCGTGCGCGCTACCTCCAGCGCGCCCGGCGAGCGATCAACCGCCACGATCTGCGCGCCCGGCAGGTTCGCCGCCAGCGCAATCGCAATGCAGCCGCTGCCCGTGCCGATGTCGGCAATTGTGACAGACGACCGACCACCGACCGCCGACGATATGTTTTCGGGCGTGACACCTGAATGTGGTCGGTCGTCTGTCTGCCTGCTCTGAGTTTGTCGAAGGATTGGTCGTCGCGCAAAGCGCAGGGCCAGGTCAACCAGCAACTCGGTTTCGGGGCGGGGCACCAGCACGCGCGTGTCAACCAGGAAATCCAACCCGTAGAACTCGCGGTGGCCGACGAGGTAGGCAACTGGCTCCAGCGCGGCGCGGCGCCCGACCAGCGCGGCAA
>LJCR01002628.1 GCA_001399705.1 Kouleothrix aurantiaca | reverse complement strand
GGTGGCCGCGAGCAGTGTGCCCGTGTACACCGTCATCATCGCGCCGGCCGCCGCTGCTGGCAGGCCAAACAGCCGCGCGAGGGTGCGCCCGGCCCGCCAATTCAGCAGGTCGCCCGCCGCTTGCGCCACGGCAACGAGCCCGCTCAGCGCGCCAAAGATCGAGAGCGTCCACGAGCCGATCGACATGGCCGAAGTCTTGCGGAAAATTCGCAGCATGTTGTACCAGCGCGCCGGCGCGTGGAGGTCGGCAATCAGCAGGATCGGGCTGAGCATCGTGCCGAGCAGCGCGACATAGCGCCCCGCGCGCACCACCGGGCGATCATCCCGGCGGCCCGCGAGGTCGGCAATGGTGGCAATGATCTGCGCGGCCCCGGCGATGCCGCCCACCAGAAAGTAGACGATGATCTGCCAGCCGTAGGTGGATTTTTTGAGCGCGGGCCGCCCGTAGTAGGTTTCGCCAGCGTAGGGCTGCGCTTCGCCCGCTGCGGCGCGCCGCTCGATGTGCCGGCCGTATGGGGCGCGCTGCGCTTCGCGCTCGGGCATGGTATGTCTCCTCTTAGCGACGGATGATCAACGACGACGGACCAACGACGACGGACGACCGAATAGCTCACCACAGATGCACGGAGATTTTGACTGAGCGTTGCCGACTGCCACCTGCCACCTGCCAAGTGGTCACCCTTTCGCTCTGCGCTCACATGCTCAGCCGCTCACCGCTTCCGCCCAACCAGAAAGGCCAGCGCCGCCGCCGCCGCCACGCCGCCCATGGTCGCCAGCCCGCTGAGCAGGCCGGATGCAACGCGCCGCGATGGCAGCGTGGGCGCGGCGGGCAGGTTATACACTTCGGGCCGGTCGATCAGCAGGAAGAAGGCATTCAGATGCTCGATTCCGCCAGTTGCGCCGGGCGTGCCGAACGCTTACC
>LJCR01002630.1 GCA_001399705.1 Kouleothrix aurantiaca | reverse complement strand
GTTCTGGGTCGTGCCGCGCAGGGCGCTCCACGGAATGCCGCGCTGCTCAGCCACCACCAGATACATCGCCCAGATGATCGCGGCGGGCGCGTTGATCGTCATCGAGGTGCTGACGACATCGAGCGGCAGGCCGTCGAGCAGGATTTCCATGTCGGCCAGCGACGAAACTGCCACGCCGCACTTGCCGAACTCGCCCTCGACCAGTGGGTGGTCGGTGTCGCGCCCGTAGAGCGTGGGCATGTCGAAGGCAATTGACAGGCCGGTTTGGCCCTGCGCCAGCAGATATTTGAAGCGGGCGTTGGTTTCTTCCGCGCTGCCGAAACCCGCAAACATGCGCATGGTCCACAGCTTGCCGCGGTAGCCGGTTGGGTGGATGCCGCGCGTGAAGGGGAACTCGCCGGGCAGCGCAACCGAGCCGAGGTAGTGCTCGCGGCGCGCTTCCTCGCCCTCGCCCAGGTCGAGCGGGGTATACAGGCGGTTGATCGGTTCGCTGGAGGTAGTGATAAACGCCGCGTCGCGCTCGGGGGCTTTGCGCAGCGCCGGGTTAAGCGTCTGCTGCTCCCAGAGCGTGTATGCTTCGCCGATCTGATCGCTTGACTCGAACATCGTTGTTCTCCTCTCTCAGAAGCCGAAAGGCGAAAGACACAGCGCGGATGCACGCGCCATTGCCTTTCGCCTCGTCTTGCTCATCGCTGGGGCTTATTCGCCGCCGGTGACTTCATCGCCGGGGCCGGGCGGCCAGCTGCCGAACATCAGGCCCAGCACCGCGCCGAAGATTGCGCCAAAGACCAGCGCCGGGATGTAGTTGTGGGTGGTGGTGGCCAGCAGGCCGGTGACCAGCATCATAAACAGCGCGCCGCCAACAACCTTGAAGATGCGCGGAATCGGCTTGCGGGCCGGGGCGGCCGGGCGGGCTGCCGGG
>LJCR01002626.1 GCA_001399705.1 Kouleothrix aurantiaca | reverse complement strand
GCAGCATCCTGCGCGTGTACCGCGAGTGGCTGCTCAGCGGCGACCGCGACTGGCTGGCGATGGTCTGGCCCGGCGTGAAGCGCGCGATCGTCCACGCCAGCCGCCACTGGGATCTCGACCAGGACGGCGTGCTCGACGGGCGGCAGCACAACACCTACGACATCGAGTTCTACGGGCCGAACCCGCTCACTGGCATCTACTACCTCGCCGGGCTGCGCGCCGTCGCCGAGCTGGCCCGCGCAATGAACGACGCCGAGCTGGCCGGGCGGAGCCAGTCGGCGTTCGAGCGCGGCAGCCAGCGCCTCGACGAACTACTGTGGAACGGCGAATACTACATCCAGCGGCTCGACGACGTCGACGCGCACATGTACCAGCACGGCCAGGGATGTTTGTCCGACCAGCTGCTCGGCCAGCTCCACGCGCGCGTGCTGGGCTTGGGCGATCTGCTGCCCGCCGAGCACGTGCGCAGCGCGATCAAGGCCGTGTTCGACCGCAACTTCCGCCGCGACTTCCATAATCACGTCAACTGCCAGCGCAGCTACGTGCTGAACGACGAGTCCGGCCTGATCCTGTGCTCGTGGCCGCACGGCGGGCGCCCGCGCTTCCCGTTCGTCTACTCCGACGAGGTCTGGACCGGCATCGAGTACCACGTGGCCGCGCACCTGTGCTACGAGGGCTGGCGCGATGAAGGGCTGGAAATTGTTGAAGCGCTGCGGGCGCGCCACGACGGCGTGCGCCGCAACCCGTGGGACGAAGTCGAGTGCGGGCACCACTACGCGCGCAGCATGGCGTCCTGGGCGCTGCTGCTGGCCCTGAGTGGGTTCACGTGTGATGTGGATAAAGGAACACTTGGCTTTGCGCCCGCCGTACCGGATGAAGAATTTCGGTGCATGTGGAGCGGCGGGCGCAAAGCCAAGTGTTC
>LJCR01002625.1 GCA_001399705.1 Kouleothrix aurantiaca | reverse complement strand
AGTCGGCAGTCGGCAGTCGGCAGTCGGCAGGTGGCAGGTGGCAGGTGGCAGTTGGCAGGTGGCAGTCGGCAGGTGGCAGTCGGCAATAACGTTCAAACTTTCAAACGTGCAACTTTCAACTTGCAACCGCAAAACCTCCGTGCCTCTGTGGTGAACTATTCCGTCGTGGGTCGCTCAACCTGCAAACCTTGCAACATGACAACCTGCAACTCAAACTATCGCGATCGCCTCGATCTCGATCAGCAGGTCGCCACGCACCAGGCGGCGCACCTCGACGGCCGAGCTGGCGGGTGGCTGCTCCGTGTTGATGTATCGGTCGCGCACAGTGCGCACGGCGGCAATCTGCGCAATGTCGGTCAGGAAGTAGGTGAGCTTGACGACATGCGCAAAGCTCGCGCCGGCCGCCTCGAGCGCCGCCGCAAGGTTCGCAAACACCTGCTCGGCCTGTGCGGCCACGTCGCCCGCGCCAACCAGCTGGCCGGCGGCGTCGAGGGCGATCTGCCCGGAAATGTACAGCGTGCGCCCGGCCTGCGCCTCGACCACATGCGAGTAGCCAGAGGGTTGCGGCAGCGCAGCCGGGTTCAGAACGCGCTTCTCCGTCACTCACGACTCCTTTCTGCATTTCGCTCTATCGTTATGCCGACGCACGCCCGCACAAACGCGCCGATCCGCTCAAGCGCCGCCGCTGCTTCGGGCAGCGCGCCGGCCCAACCATGCCAGACATGCCAGAGCCCCGGCGCGACTTCGAGCGTTGCGTCCACGCCCGCGTCGGCGGCGCGCTCGGCCAGCCGCGTGGCATCGCTGAGCAGGATCTCGTCGCCGCCCGCATGAATGAGCAGCGGCGGCAGGCCGGCCAGGTCGGCGTACACCGGCGAGGCCAGCGGCGCGCGCGCATCCGCGCCGGCGAGGTAGGTATCGGCCG
>LJCR01002627.1 GCA_001399705.1 Kouleothrix aurantiaca | reverse complement strand
TCGAGTCGTAGCGCGCGCACTTGATCGCAACCGTCGGCGTGCGCGGGTCGAGCTGCAGCGAGATCTTGTCGTTCGGCAGGCCACCCACCACATCCGAGAGCAGCTTGGCCGGGATGGTGACCGCGCCATCTTCTTCGATCTTCGCGCCAATCCAGCAGGTTATGCCGATCTCCAGATTGGTGGCGGCGAGCTTCAGGCGGCCGTCGTCGGTGGCAAGCAAAATATTCGAGAGCACAGGCAGGGTGCTCTTGCCAGCCACGGCGTGGCCCACAATCGCCAGGCCGCGCTTGAGATTCTCCTGCAGGCAGGATAGCTTCATACCTCGTCGCTCTCTTTCCGCATTATTCGTTCTAGTTCACGGGGAAACTGGCTGGCCCGCGCATGCCGAAACCGCTTCGAGAAGCCGTATACAGCACTTTGTGGCGGCTTGCGGCAGGCAAAACAGTACGTTTGTATGGAGCTGGAATTATAGCATAGGTTGTGCCCGCTCACAATTTGCGCGTGGGAAGTGCGTAGCTGTGTAGGGGGTGTATGCCGCATCGTATTGGCGAATTTCGCGCTTCATATGTATGGCGCGGCTAGCGGTATGCTGCAGTGCTTGAGCGCCGAACATTGCTATCAACCTATCTACCACAGAGGAACATCATGAACCACACGCGGCCTGCCAAACACCACGTTTTTGGGCAGTCGATGGTCGAAATCGCGCTTCTTCTGGCGCTGATTGGCATTGTCGCGGTTATTGGCCTGGGGGCTGTGGGCGGCAAATCGTGGGGTATTTTCCAGCAGGTGAATACGACACTGGGCGGTACTGGCGCGCCGCAAGCCAGCAGCACACCCGCTGCCGCTACCCCGACCAGCGCGACAAACAACGGCAACGGGAATGGCAACGGGAATGGCAATGGCAACGGGAATGGCAACGGGA
>LJCR01002623.1 GCA_001399705.1 Kouleothrix aurantiaca | reverse complement strand
CGGCTACGCAATCACGCGCCAGCGCGAAGCCCAGATCCGCGAATTGCAGGAAACACTCGACCGGCTGCGCCAGCTCTCGGCGGTGAATACAAATACGCAAACCACTGCCAAGCTGATGCAGAATGGCTCGCTGCGCGAGCGCCACAGCAACGAGTTTGGCCGGATTGTCGGCGATTATAGCTCGCTGTTAGGCATCTACCTCGATCATCTCGTTGTCTATAAAGAAAAGCCGCGCGATCAGATGGAAGTGCTGATTACGCGCCTGGGCGACCTGGGAGGCGGCCCACGCGACCTGATGGATGTTCACCTTGATGCGCTCGACGCGAGCGTCGCGACGCAAAATCCCGATCGCGGCCGCGCGCTGGCCGTTGAAGGCCGCCTACTGGCGCTGGAGATGATGGGGCTGCTGGTTGATTACTATCGCATTGGGCAGCGGCGCCGTTTTCTATAAGGAAGAACTCCTATGAAATACCGACTTCGCCTGTTCATAACTGGCTACACCTCGCACTCGCGGCGCGCGATCGAAAACCTGCGCCTGATCTGCGAGCGCGACCTGGTCGAAATGTATGAAGTTGAAGTGATTGATATTCTTGAGCACCCGCAGCTTGCCGAAAACGAAAAAATCATGGCGACCCCCACGCTGGTGAAGAAGCTCCCTGAGCCAGTGCGCAAGCTCATTGGCGATCTGAGCAGCCGCGAAAAGGTGCTTATTGGTCTTGATTTCTTGCCGGCGCATGCCGCGCCCGCGCTACCCCAAGCTGAGGAAAAAATATGAGTACACTCCACCAATCGCTCCCAAAGCTTCCCACCGGAATAGCCGGGTTCGAGCAGATCACGAATGGCGGCTTGCCCGAAAACCGCAGCACGCTGATCTCCGGCACCGCCGGCAGCGGCAAAACCGTCTTCGCCCTGCAGTTCCTGGT
>LJCR01002620.1 GCA_001399705.1 Kouleothrix aurantiaca | reverse complement strand
GGCCGTGAGGGGCGAGGTGGGGTCAACGGGGATAATGCCGACGGTGCGGCCGGCGCGCCGCCAGTGGAGCGCGGGCGCGTTCACCAGCGTGCTTTTGCCCGCGCCCGGCGCCCCTGTGATGCCAACGATATGCGCGCGCCCGGTGTGGCTGTACAGCGCGCCCAGCAGCGCGCGGGCCGGCGCGCCGCCCGTTTCGATGATGCTGATGCCGCGGGCCAGCGCGCGCCGGTTGCCCGCCAGCAGCTTGGGTGCGAGCTCGGCACTAAGCACTATGGTTGGTCCCGGCGTGGTCCTGGATGAACTTCACAATGTCGTGGGTGGACGCGCCCGGCCCGTAGACCGCCGCAATGCCATACTGGTCGCGCAGCACGGCGGCATCCGCGTCGGAGATGATCCCGCCGGCCACCACCAGCACGTCGCTCATGTCATGCTCGCGCAGCAGCTGCATGATGCGTGGCAGCAGCGTCATATGCGCGCCCGACAGGATCGACAGGCCGATCACATCGACGTCTTCCTGCAGCGCGGCCTCGACAATCATCTGCGGGGTTTGCTGCAGGCCGGTATAGATTACTTCCATGCCGGCATCGCGCAGGGCGCGCGCAATTACTTTGGCCCCACGGTCGTGGCCGTCGAGGCCGGGCTTCGCCACCAGCACACGAATCTTTCGCTCCATTGCGCGTTCCTCCTGTATGCACCGGCGCGAGCAATCGTGCGACCGGCTGCCACGCGTATTGTAGCGCGGCGTGGTTTCAGATGAGATCAGAAAGCGCTACTGCGCGATAACGATTGTTTCTTCATGCCCCGCCGATGCCCACAGCGGCGTTGCGCTCAGGCGGTGCGGCCCCATCGGCGCGTGCATGTGCAGGTGCTTCAGCACGGGCGACCGCTCCACCGCCATCTCCCATCCCCCAACCCCCATCCCCC
>LJCR01002622.1 GCA_001399705.1 Kouleothrix aurantiaca | reverse complement strand
CCCGCTCCCCTTCTCGCCTTGCGGGAGAAGGGGCTGGGGGAAGCGGGCACAAACGCCCTGCCACGCCCCTGATATTCAGCGTATAATGTACTGCCTGCCGCGCGAGCGCTGCGGGCGCACACACGCGAATAGCAATTGATTGGAATTTCATGCTGCATACCTTTACCCTGCCCGGCGGCCTGCACGTGCTCGTCGAAGAGCTGCCGCACACGCACTCGGTGTCGGTTGGCTGCTTTGTGGGCGTTGGCTCGGGCCACGAAAACCCGCCCGACTGCGGGATCTCGCATTTCATTGAGCACATGCTGTTCAAAGGCAGCCGCAAGCGCCCCAACCCGCGCCTGATCTCGGATGCGATCGAGGGCATTGGCGGCATCCTCGACGCCTACACCGGCTTTGAATCCACCGTCTACTACGCGAAAGTGGCCGACATCCACTTCGACCGCGCGGTGGATGTGCTGGCCGATATGCTTCTGTTTCCCTGCTTCGACCCGCGCGATGTCGAGAAAGAGCGCCGCGTGATCGCGGAAGAGTTGCGCGCCACCGAAGACACCCCTTCCGAGCTGGTACACCTGCTGCTCGACGGCGCGATGTGGAGCGATCAGCCACTGGGCCGCGATATTGCCGGCGACGAGGCGGCGGTGGCGGCCTACACGCACGCGCAGGTGCTGGCGCACTGGCAGCGCTACTACACGCGCGCCAACACCGTGATTTCGATTGCGGGCAACATCAGCGCCGAGCGCGCCGTGGCGGCAATTGCCCAGGCGTTCGAAGCCATGCCCGAAGGCGCGCCCGCGCTGTTTGTGCCCAGCCAGCCGCCCCAGCCCGGCCCGGCGCTGGCGCTGCGCACCGACGACAGCGAGCAGGGCAATTTCTGCATTGGCTTCCCCGGCATCCCGCAGGACGACCCCGACCGGCGGGCGATGC